>JAYTUQ010000396.1:0-1082 GCA_043744455.1 Saprospiraceae bacterium
TCCCAGGTCATAGTTGTAGTTAGTTAAGTTGTACAATACTCAAATTTAACTATTTCTGTGACTTTGGGATTTTTCTGTTTAACTCTTAATTCGCATAAATTATAAATTGTTATGTATCTCTATACAACAAGTATATAAATTAGTGTTTTATAATATGAATCAAGGGTTCGAAAAAGGAGTTTTTGGTAATAGAGAGCCATTTGGGGTCTGCTTTACATATAGCATATTTTATATTTTTAGTGTTGTAGTCCTAATAGCATACAAAAGGCTTAAGTATGGAGATTTATTAGTGAAAGCCCTTGGTATTTTTTGGGCTGTCTCAATATCATTAGTCGAATCGGTCAGTTATTTCGACCATGACAATAATATAAATATAGAAAATGTCTTCTATGTAATTCTTTTGCTTATTTTTATGTTCACATATAAAAATTATTCGTTTGAACTACCTTTTAGAAAAAGTATTCAAAAATAACAAAACACTCTCATAGACATTCTCTCTGGTATAGGATCTTGATTGGTTCAACCGCCACAGCTAACCCAAAGCACGGCGGTGTTGATGTTGGTGTCTTGCTCAAAATACTGAGGGGCATCAAAAAGTTCAAAATAAACAAAAAAAGAAAAAACATGAAAAAAACAATCATCCTCATAACGATGCTCCTAAGCATCAGCGCAGCCCACGCACAGAGCAATAGCAGAGCCGACACCACGCTGCTCGGGGTTTATAACACAGGCGCGCGCTTCACTGTCACACGCGCTGATTTCGGTCTACAAACTGCCACAGAGGTATTGGGCGAAATGGTACTGGCTTTCGATACCATTAAAATTATCACAACGTCAACCGATACAGGGCGCACCAAACAAAAACACAGCTATACGCAGCAATGCAACTACCTATCAGGTTTGCAACGCACCCCCGACCTTTTTAAAGACAAAATTGTCTTGATGTCTTTGAATAAAGACTGCGATGTGACGCAAGTGTGCCTATTGGCGCAACGTTCAGGCGCAAAAGCCCTTATGTTTATCCATAATTTCAACTCAAACAGCAATATCAAACTGCCCAAAATAGGTAACTTCAAAGACAG
>JAYTUQ010000397.1:0-16603 GCA_043744455.1 Saprospiraceae bacterium
AATTGCTTAATTTTAAATACCTTGTCTAAAGAAAAAATTTACTCTAATCGAGTTAAATTTTCTATTCCTTTTTGTCAACTTTTTACGGGCGACTCCAGTGAATAATAATAAAAACTCATTATCAACTATTCATTATCCATTATCAACTATCCATTATCCATTTGATATAGAATAAGTTTTTGTGTTTATCTCGTGTGGAGGCTATTTCCGAAATTCGGAAATGCCTCTTTTTTTGTAGCGAGAAATAAAAAAATGGGTTCATCCAATCGTGTGGATGAACCCATTTTTTTTTGCCGAAATTTTGGATTTAGTACACTAAAGCAAAACTTTCAAGCTCTTTTTTTTTCAAAAAAGTATTTTGGTAAGCTATAAAAATGTCTAAAATACCTTCCGCACCAAGATAAAAAAGGGCATCTAAAATACTCAAACTGGTATCGAACTTAATGGGATACTGAGGGGGGGTGTTTTTCAAATAATTGCCTATTTCATTGTATATCAACGAGATACCGCGTTCCGCATAAGTCGTAGTGAACTGATATTTTTTCGCACCTGTTCCGCTGATATATAAATCGGCTCCACAATAAGCCACAAGTTCCGCATTATATTCATCCGCTTGAAAACCTCGAACAGGTATTTCTGAAGACATGACAATTGTTCTTTTTATATCTAATAAATCCAAAATATCAAGAATCAAGTTTTTATTGAAACCCGCAAAATGCGTTGTTAGATAACTTGATAAAATCGTCTGTCCTATGGTTGGAAAATAGTCTTTGAAAAAAGGAGCTTTATGATAAACATAGTAAAGTTTATTGATTTGTTTTTGTTGCCAATGCTGTTCGTGGCAAATTTTCAAATCACTTATTAATGCAAAATCACTATGTTTCTTTAACGGGACAATCAAGTAGTCATGCTCCAATTTAGCAGGGTATTTACGTATAAACACGCGTTTAGTAAAACTGTGTTTTGTATATTCAACATTGTCATGTAAGATAAAAATGTCACTTGCCCAAATTTTATAAAAATAACCTATCCAAGGCAAAAAGTTAGGTTGATGTATCGCAACTGTCATATAAGTAGTGTTTTTGATGCTAATTTATTCTGTTTGAAGATATACAAAGTAACAATGTTTATATTGATTTAACTTGTATTTTCTCTCAAAAAAGAATAAATTATAGAAACAATCTGAGGTGCAGCTGAACCATTACCTAAGAAATTGCTGGAAACCAACGGCGTTTTAAATGAGGATACGGCATCTAAAATATTTTTTTGGTTCGCACCTGTTATTTTACTCCAACCCTCATTGACAGATTCAATCCACTCTATTTGGTCATCCATAATACAACAAGGGACTTTATGGAAATAAGCCTCCTTAATGACACCGCCAGAATCGGTTAACACCATTTTGGCATGACGAATAAGAACTTGAGTATCCCAAAAACCGATGGGTTCAAGCACTTTTACATGTGGTTTGTCTAAATAATGTTGTAAACCATATTGTATGATAGTTGCTTTTGTGCGTGGATGTATGGGGAAAACGATGGGCTCATGGATGTCATCAAAAACAGACAAAATCTGTTCGAGTTGTTCAACACCATTCGTATTACTGGCTCGATGGCAGGTCATAAAAAAATAGTTCCCTTCAGTAATATCTAACTTTTGAAGTATCGTTTTGTGTTCATCTATTTTATCTAAGTTATTGATTATCAAGTCCAAACCAATATCTCCGACCAAATGCACCCCCTCAGTAATGCCATGACTTTTTAAATTATTAACACCTGTTTGTGTCGGGCAAAAGTACAAATCAGAGACCGCATCTGTCAATAACTTATTAATTTCCTCGGGAATACGTTTGTTCCATTCCCTCAAACCAGCTTCGACATGCCCTAACGGAATATTGTTTTTTGCCGCCGTAATAGCTGCTGCTGCAGTTGAATTCGTATCACCAAAAACGATGACCATATCTGGATTTTCTTTTTCCAAAACAGCATCCAATTTGATGAGAATTTGTCCCATCTGAAAAGCATGACGACCACTACCAATATCAAGATTGTAATGAGGACTTGGCAAATCCAACTCATCAAAAAATTGCTGTGAAAGATTGTAATCATAATGTTGACCTGTGTGAACAAGAATTTCCTCTAAGTTTTCGCTTTCAGCAATCGCTTTACTGAGGGGAGCCGCTTTGATGAAGTGCGGACGTGCACCGACGACGGTGACGATTTTGTATTTTCTCTGTATCAAAATATAGACACTTAAAATCAGTTGAGTACATTGGATTTAATTTTATTGATTCTTTTCATAAATTTTTCAACGGTAAAAGACCATTCTAACGCCTTTATCTTATCCACTAAAATGGTTTGCTCTACTTTGCCATTTTTTTGAAATTGCTGAAAAAGAGATAGAATATAGCATCGCAACGCATCGTAAGACTTGTCAGTATAAGCCACACATCCAGCGTTTAAGTCATTCATAATTGTTTCAAATTCAACATCTTGCGTACCATTTATAAGCACAATAATAGGTTGACAAGCAGCCAAATATTCATAAAATTTCCCCGTCATAACACCTGTCCATTCGGGCGTAGCTGATGTGAGTAAGAGATTGATATGGCTTGTTCTTTGTAGTCGCTTGGCTTCGTCATGATTCACGATGCCATAACTTTCAAAAAATGAAGTCAAATCATAACGTGCGACCCAATCAAGCCACAATTTAGTATCTTTTCCTGCATATACAATCTGAAAATTATTCGTATTTAATATTCCTTCTGAGATACAATCCTTAATAATGTGTAATAACAGACTCGGGTTTCTTTCCTCCCCAAACAAAGAACCAGTATAACAAATTGTAAATTTTGAAGGAAAACTAATATTGAAAGACGTTTTTTGACCATTTATACTGAGGGGGGCAATACCGTTCTGAAATACATAAACATTTGAATGATAATCTCTTAGGTGTTTGGCTAAACCTTCTGAAACGGTTGTTACTAAGTCTGCTCTTTTCAAAATTTGCCGATTGCACCAGTGCTGAAATGATGGAAAAAAAACAATATCATAATGCGGTTCGACATGTAAATCACGAAAATCGGCAATCCAAATCAATTGAGGATAAAATATTTTTAGTAAGTGTGCAACAGCATGATCAGAATATGGCAATAATGATGAATATATATGACTGATACGATTTTTCCGAATAAGTCTTACAGCTATGAAAAAACTGTAAATGATGTACACCAAACCGCCTTCGCCCCACAACAAAGTGAACGGAAAACTGCGATTGAGTTTGACCAAAAACTGACCTAATCCACTCGCTTTTGCGCCTTCTGAAAAATGAACATGTTCTCTTTTCTTTTTGAACCACGTACTAATTGTTCGGTAGTCTAATGTTCTTGCTTCATGAACTTCAACAAAGTCAAGCGATTGATTTTCAATAGGTAAGCGATGCCTGTTGGTTGTTGTAATGGCAAATAAATGGTCAAAATGAGGCACTAAATGCTGCATCACGAGGTAGTTTCGACGAACCCCGACAGAGCGGATAGGAGGTAAATAGTATGTTATAAAAATTATGTTTTTCAAGAATTCTTAAAATTTAAATTAGAAAATCATTGGTTTTCAATACGTCAATGATTTTCTTCAATCACCTTTTCAATGACATTTAAAATATCCGCGGCAATGTATTTTTGGTCAAATTCTCGCAACACCTTTTTTCGACCATTTTTACCCATATCGGTACGCATATCATCACTCAATTCTATTAATCGGCACATGGCTTCAGCTAAAGCTCCAGACGACTTGACCGTTACTAAAAAACCATTAATACCATCCTCAACAGCTTCCCGACAACCAGGTACATCCGTTGTAATGATGGTACGTTCCATTGCCATACCTTCTAAAAGCACTCGAGGCATTCCTTCTCGATAAGAGGGACAAACGATACAGTCACTCGCTGCAATAAATGGACGAACATCGTCCATAAACCCTTTATTTTCAATCAATCCTTCCAAAATCCACCCCCTCAGTATATTTGAATGAATAGCAGCAGGATTGTCATTATCAATCTCTCCAACCAGCCAAAACAAGGTAGCAGGATATTTTTGCTTCACCAATCGAGCGGCTTCCACAAACTCAACGATGCCTTTATCATGTAAAAAACGCCCGAGAAATGTAAACACTCGGGCGTTTTGAAGCGTTTTTTCCCAATGCGGCATAGGATAAAATCGCTCGATATTGATACCACAACCTTTTACAGAAATTGACTTTTCTGCTTCAATAATTTTTAAATCATTAAATAATAAGCGATCATCTATATTTTCAAAAATAACACGTTTCACACGTGCAAAAGAGAATCTATACAACTGTTTTGTAAGCCAATGTACAAAGCCCGTATTGATAAATGTATAGCCTAAACCTGTAATACAAGCAATCGTCGGTAAACCCAAAAACCGAGAAACAATACCCCCATAAATATTAGGTTTTATGGTATAATGCAATAAAATATCAGGGTGTTCTTTACGATAAATCGTATATAGCTCAAATACAAATAATAAATCGTGAAATGGATTGAGACTACGACGTGCTAAATATCGGAGTGGAATATGCCGAATGTTTGGGAAATCATTGGAATAATGACTATAAATATCTAACGGTGCAACGATAATAACTTCGTATCCTTTTTTAAGTAATATGTCAAGTATATTTAAGCGAAAATTGTAAATATTCCAAGAAGAATTGGCAACAAGCGCAATTTTTTGTTTCTTTTTTTCCAAAAGGAATCAAGCGTTTAAGTGTTTGTTTAAAGGTATCCTTGCCCTTTCAATTTTTTAATCGTCTGAGTGACTTGCTTGATTTCCTGCTCTTCTGCTTTTGGATAAATCAACAAAGCATCGTTTTCATCAACGACAATGTAATCTTTAAGACCCCTCAGTATAACGAGCTTCGCATTAGGTGCGCGAACAAGGCAGTTGGTAGAATCATAAACTAAGATATTATCACCTTGAATAACATTGGCATCCGTATCTTTTTCCGATTCATCATACAATGCGCCCCATGTCCCTAAATCCGACCAACCAAAATCACCTGGAATGGTATAAACGTTATCCGCCTTTTCCAAAATCGCATAATCAATTGATATTGAACGTGTTGTGGGATAATACTCGTTTATGAAATTTTGTTCCCCCTCAGTATTGTAGGCACTTTCACCGCTTTTTAAAATATCAAAAATATCGTCTGCATTGTGCTTAAAAGACTTCAGAAGGCTTTTGACAGACCATATAAAAATACCTGCGTTCCAGACATAATTACCTTCTTTCAAAAACACTTGAGCGGTTTCTAAGTTAGGTTTTTCTTTGAAACTCATCACTTTATATATGCCATCATTATTGGCATCATGAGAATTATATTGGACATAACCGTAACCTGTATTCGGCGAAGTAGGCGTAATGCCAAGCGTAACAAGGGCATCATGACTGCCCGCAAAATCAAGGGCTTGCTTAATATTTTGAAGAAAAATATCCTCTTTTAAAATCAAATGATCACTCGACGCTACGACAAATGTGGCTTCTGGATTCAAACTTTGTAGCTTGAATGCTGTGTAAGCTAAGCACGGTGCTGTATTGTTGCGACTCGGTTCAGCTAAGATTTGATTATCGGTGACGTCTGGCAATTGCTCTTTAACTAAACCAATATATGCCGCATTCGTGACAATAAATATGTTTTCCTTAGGAATGAGTGGCAAAAAACGCTCATAAGTAATCTGCAAAAGCGATTTACCTGTACCAAGAATGTCGAGAAACTGTTTGGGTTTTGCTTCGCGGCTGGCGGGCCAAAATCGGCTACCGACACCGCCTGCCATGATGGCGACGTAATGATTAGGATTCATAAATGTTATTACACTTTCTTTAAGGTGTCAATTGACCCCTCAGTAATTTTAAGGTTTTAATAGAATGTATTATTGATTGATTTTCAATTGCATGGGATCGAAACCATCTTCTTCAATAAGTTGATTTATCGTAAAACTTTGACCTAAAATGGTAATTTCATCATCCCAGTTCATAATAAACCAAGGCTTACCATCATTCTTCGCAACCCATATTTTTCTCGTTTTGGTAAAAACCCATACCACTTGTTGCACACCGAAACTAAGATATTTCTGCGTTTTTTTGGTAAAGTAAACTTGTGCTTCCTCACTATTCTGCAATGCCGCCTTAGTATCCACTTCAATAGCAACAATCGGGGGCGTTGCTTTATAAGTATTCGTAAATTGTGTCGGTTGAAAATCTTTTCGTAAATAAATGGCAATATCTACGGAAAGGTTATTCTTTAAAGCTAAATGCACGCCCAACTCTCCTGCTAAAACGCGATAATCCTTTTTTAACAAAGGTGTTAAATGGTCTTTAATGAGGTTAATGAAGAAGCCTTGAACATCGCTCGTTCCCATAATGTCTTCCAATTTGAGTTTTCCTGAAAGTACGTTTTTATAGCCTTTATAGTAAATAGGTTCACCATCAATTACTTCGTAAATGAGGTAATCTGGAATTTTCCGTTTCCGCTTTTCAATAGGCGGCATTTTTTCTTGTGCGATTGTATCTGCCATCTTTATTTTTTATCCAAAGTTACAAATTTTTGAGGTCAAAAACCACCCCTCAGTAAAATCAAGCAAATGTATATTAATCAGCGATTAAAAAAGGTCTTTTACTTCGTCTACAACTTGTTGGATACCTGCCTCTAACGAAATGTGATGTTGCCAACCCATATTATGGATTTTTGAAACATCCATTAACTTACGTGGTGTGCCGTCGGGTTTGGTCGTGTCTTGAATAATATCGCCTTCGTAGCCTACAATATTTTTTATCATTTCAGCTAATTGTCGAATAGGTAAATCCACGCCCGTACCGACATTCACAAAACCCGCTTCATCAAAATTGTGCATCAAAAACAAACAGGCATCTGCCAAATCGTCAGCGTGCATAAATTCCCGAAGCGGCGTTCCTGTTCCCCACAAAATGACTGAGGGGTCACCGTTTTTCTTTGCCGTCAAAAATTTACGGATAAGGGCGGGTAAGACGTGTGAATTTTGTAAATCGTAATTATCATTTGGACCATACAAATTGGTGGGCATAGCAGATATAAAAGAACAGCCGTATTGCGCTCGATAGGCGTCACACATTTTTATACCTGCTATTTTAGCAATGGCATAAGGCTCATTCGTCGGTTCGAGCAAGCCTGTCAACAAGTATTCTTCTTTCAATGGTTGTGGTGCAAGTTTGGGATAGATGCAGGATGAACCGAGAAACATCAATTTTTTAACCTCATTTTGATACGCCGCATGAATGACATTGGACTGAATCATGAGGTTTTCATACAAAAAATCGGCTCTATACGTGTTGTTGGCTAAGATGCCACCTACTTTTGCAGCAGCTAAAAAGACATAATCGGGACGTTCTTTTCTAAAAAACTCATGGACTGCCGTTTGGTCTCGCAAGTCTAATTCGCTTGATTTTCTGAAAATCAGATGCTCAAAACCATTTTTGCGGAGCCCCCTCAGTATTGCCGAACCGACCATGCCTCGGTGACCCGCCACGTAAATTTTTCCTTTTTTTTCCATAAAAATATATTATTCAATTGTTGATTAACCGGACTACTTCAAAAACTTCCGCATAACGTGTATTGATTTGTACGCCACGTGTACGCGCTAAAGACCTTAGAAACTCTTCATTCGCATAAGGGCGATGTGCTTGCGATTGATATTGCTTTAAAGCCTTTACTTTGGTTTCAATATGATGTTCTTCGAGATGAAAAAAACAGGTTGTGGAGAACGTAAAATTGTTCCATGGCAACTCATAACACAAAATAGACGTGTATTTGAAGGCTCTTACGGCTTCATTTGATATGGTCGCATGGTCTTGATGAATATCTTTAGGGGAGGGAACAAATACTAAATCAGGGTCAATATTGGCTTTTAACTTAATAATATCATCTAAAATCGCTTGACGATGGTAGTTGAAAGTCCGCACATCATACTGCAATAAGGTCAAATTTTCGGGTTTTATGCCTAGCACTTGTGTTGCCGCTTTGACTTCTGTTATTAAAATATCCTTTGGAAATTGCGGTAATACCGACTGTTCGCAAGCTGAAAAAGCGACGTAATAAATCTCGCTGCCCTGCTCAATAAGTTTGGCAATTGTGCCGCCACAGCCTAATTCGCCATCGTCGGTATGGGGCGATAGTATAAGCACTTTTCTAAAAGGAATATGAGCCATACATTACATGGGGTTATTTAAAAAATACGAGAGCGTTACGTTTCTATATAAATGACTTATTATCCTTCGACTAATGTTTTATTAATGACACGCTGTTTTCTTTTTTCAACGATTCGTTGCAAAATGCCACTCAAAACGGTTGCAATAGCCAAAATGAGGAATAGGAGTTTGAATGTGCCAATATTTTGAAAGACCATAACAAAAGTGATAAATGACAAGGTCACAGCCACTAAAATGCCTGTTCCTTGCATATGTGTAAATCCGAAATCTACTAATAAATGGTGAATATGAAGACGGTCGGGCGAGAATGGTGAACGCCCCCTCAGTATGCGTATGGTAAAAACACGCGCTGTATCAAAAAGCGGTAATATTAAAATTCCAATTGCTACTGCAGGACTGGCTTGAATGGCTAATGGGTTTATTCCTGCAAGAGATTGATTAATTTCGATGAATTTTATGACCAAAATAGAGCAAATCAAACCTAACAATAAAGCACCTGTATCACCCATGAATATTCTGGCAGGTGTAAAATTATATTTTAAAAAAGCCACGATAGACCCCGCCAATGAAAACGCCATAATGGATAACCCAATACTCGAATTGGCTATGCTGGGCGGTGTCGTTGGATTATTGCCAACATAAAAAAACCATGTACCAAAAGATAAAGTAATAACCGTAGTTATGCTACCAGAAAGTCCATTTATACCATCAATAAGATTGAAAGAGTTAATAATAACAATAATTGTAAATATTGAAAGTAATATGCTGAACCAATCATAAATTTTGTCAATACCGAATAAACCATATAAACTCGTAATTTTCACACCTGATTTGAGAACAATGATGCCTGCCGCCATCAACTCGCCCAGTAATTTTTTGTAGGGTGAAATCGGCATAATATCATCTTTTACACCTATTAAAAATATAACAATGAATGCGCATAGCGTATATTGTAGTTGACCAAATACGTCAAAAGGCATCCAAAATATCATGGAAAACATCAAACCGGCAAATATCGCAACGCCGCCCAAAGAAGGTGTCGCGTGAACATGTGAACGCCGTTCTCCAGGTTCGTCACAAAGGTGTTTTTCATGCGCAACCTTAATGACGGAAGGTATGATGAAATAACTGGGTATAAAAGCGGTTATAAAACTTAATAAGACTTCATACATGGGTTAAGTATTGGTTTTGACGAACGTTTGAGTTTAAAATATTACAAATATAATAGTATAATTTAATACTTTATGACTTTGTCCATTTCTAAAAGATATTGTTCGCCACTTTCTGGGCAAGTCGCTAACCCTGTTTCATCGAAATGTAACCGATGCCCGTATTCACTCATCCATCCAATCTGTCGCGCAGGATTGCCCACAACAAGAGCGTAAGCCAACACTTCTTTTGTCACAACTGCCCCCGCACCGATAAAGGCATAAGCTCCGATATCGTGCCCACAAACGATTGTCGCATTAGCTCCTATACTTGCACCTTTCCCTACATGTGTTTTAAGATATTCTGATTTACGATTAACGGCACTTCGCGCATTGATAACATTTGTGAAAACCATTGAAGGACCTAAAAAAACATCATCATCGCAAGTAACACCTGTATATATGGAGACATTATTTTGAACTTTAACATTCTCGCCTAAAACAACGTCTGAGCTAATGACGACATTTTGTCCAATATTGCAATTTTTACCTAAACGACAATGGGACATAATATGACTAAAATGCCAAATTTTTGTTCCTGCCCCAATGGTACAATCTTCATCAATATAAGCAGAAGGGTGTGCATAAAAGTGTTTTTCCATATTATTTTTAAAAAAATGAAACGACCGTTTTGACAATATAAGCTAAAATCTCTTCATTTAGCTCCGTATGAATCGGTAATGACATCACTTCATCGCACAACGCCTCTGTAACTGCCAATTCACCACCTCCCCAATAATGACTATAAGCTTTCTGCTTATAAAGTGGAATTGGATAATAAATCATGGCACTAACACCCCCCTCAGTAAGATGCGTTCTCAAAGCATTTCGCTGCCCGTTTTTTACCCGCAAAGTATATTGATGGAATACATGAGACGAATTAAATTGTCGGGCTGGAACTTCTAAACCTTCAATTTTTGAAAACGCAGCATCATAGTAAGCCGCTGCCGCTTGTCGTGCTGCCGAATATTCATCTAAATGGCGTAATTTGACATCTAAAATACCCGCTTGAATCGAATCCAAACGTGAATTCACACCTACTGTATCATGATAATATTGACGTGATTGACCGTGATTTGCAATCATCCGAATTTTGGCAGCCAAATCATCATTATTTGTCATAATAGCACCACCGTCGCCATAGCAACCTAAGTTTTTGGACGGGAAAAATGAGGTACAACCGATATCCCCAATAGTGCCCGTTTTTACTTTTTTACCATCTGAATAAGTATAATCTGCCCCAATTGCTTGTGCATTGTCTTCGATGACAAACAAATTATGTTTTGTTGCCACCTTCATAATAGACGCCATCTCACAACTTTGACCAAACAAATGTACAGGTACAATCGCTTTTGTACGTGGGGTAATCGCTTGCTCGATACTCTCTGCAGTCATATTGAACGTATGGGGGTCAACATCAACCATAATCGGTTTCAGATGCAGCAAAGCAATCACTTCCGCCGTTGCAACATACGTAAAGGCGGGAACAATGACTTCATCACCTATCTCTAATCCAAGTGCCATCATCGCTATCTGAAGTGCGTCCGTGCCATTAGCACAAGGAATCACATGTTGCACGTCGAGATAGGCTTCTAAATTATTTTGAAAAGACTTGACTTGCCCCCCATTGATGAAGGCAGCCGAATCAAGACATTCTTGAATAGATGCATCTATTTCGCCTTTAATTTTTTTATATTGACCTTTGAGGTCAACCATTTGGAGCATCGGTTTAACTTGAATCGACATTTTTAAAATCGTTAAGCGTTGTTTAATAATCGTTATTCATGGATAAGATTTCAGAATAACGGGCATGGCTTCGCCTTTCATCTGTCCCCGCAGATGGTACATGAGCCTTTAATTTTTATTGTTTTTCAACAGTTTTAATAGGCTTCAACTCTTTTAACTAATTGATTATCAATACTTATTTCTAAACTATAACCTGAATTAATCAACTCTACTAAAACCTTTTCTTTCCCTTTGACCTGAACCAATTTACCACGCATACCCAGTAACGGTCCAGAAGTAACCTCCACCCAATCGCCTTTTTCAAGTATTCTGTTTTCGACAACTTCTAAATCTATATTTTCGCCTAACAAGCGCCGAATTAATTCAATCTGCTCCTCTGGAATAGACAATAGGTTATGTCCTAATTTCAAAAAGCCATTCACATATTCCGTTTGCAAAACAGTTAAATAATCTTTTTTTATTATTTTAACAAAAACAAAATTATTGATAAGGGGTAAATCAACCTCACGTTTTTTGCGCCCATACCGGCGTATTAAGTGTCTAATGGGTAAATAAGCATTGATTTGACGACTTATAAGCTGTTTATAAGCTAATTTTTCGCTTTTATAACGCGTCCGAATGGCAAACCAACGGGGTTGGTCTTCACTCAAATGACTTTCGTGGTCAAGCGGTTTAGTAGGAATCGTAGCCGGCATGATGTAGTATATGGTTTAATAATAAAGATTCAAACTCGCATTAGTGTTTTATTTGGCGAGGCAAGTTTAGGTATTTTTTGTAAAATTATAGGTCATTACAGAACGTTAAAATTAAAATCTATAACCAAATACAGTACAATTAATATTTAAATAATACAGATATTGATGCATATTTAAATCATAAAAACCTTTTTAATGCCTTATCTGCGACGGTTTCACCCACAGCTAAACAGGCAGTTGCTGCAGGCGAAGGGGCGTTACACACATTGATAACGTGTTGATTTTCAATGAACCAGAAGTCATCCACCAAATTTCCTGCTGCATCACAAGCTTGTGCCCTAACACCGCTCCCGCCTTCTTTAAGGTCTTTTTCAGTAATGTCAGGAATGAGATTTTGCAGCGCTTTGACAAAAGCCCGTTTTGAATACGAACGATACATTTCGTCAAGTCCCTCACGCCAATATTTAGTAGCAATTTTTTGAAATCCCTTAAAACGCAGCGTCTCCAACAACTCACCTAAATGTATGTCCCAACGGCTATAACCTTCCCGACGATAAGACAAAACAGCATTCGGTCCTGCTTCAATTCCACCTTTTGTCATACGGGTAAAATGAACGCCGAGAAATGGAAAATTGGGATTTGGGACTGGATAAATTAAGTTTTTGACAAGGTATTGTCGTTCCGGTTTCAACTCATAATATTCACCTCGAAACGGTAAGACTTGAAAATCGGCTTTAGGTTCAAGCATCTTTGTCAATTTATCAGCCCATAAACCCGCACAAGTGATAACGAGTTTTGCCTCCAAATCCCCCCCCTCAGTATGTACGATGGTTGAGCCGTTTTGGGATGTCATACCTATCGTTTTTCGATTATAAAAAATCGTATGACCTTGGTTTTCAATTAATTCTGCTAATTTTTCAGACATACCTACATAGTCAATAATACCTGTTTGTGGCACCCAAATTGATTCAACAGCATTGACATAAGGCTCAATTTCCTTAGTTTCTTGCGCTGAAATTTTGCGAATACCCACCATACCATTCTCAATGCCGCGCTTGTAAATATTGTCCAAAAGTACACGTTCCGCCTCATTTGTAGCGACAATCACTTTGCCACACACATCATGTTTGATACCATATTCTTTTGAAAAAACGAGGAGTTCATCATAGCCTTTTTTGCAATTTAATGCCTTCAAACTACCTGGTTTGTAGTAGATACCTGAATGGATAACCCCGCTATTATGCCCTGTTTGATGCCGAGCGACACCGTTTTCTTTTTCTATAAGGCAGATACTTAGCTGAGGATTTTTTTGGCTGATGCGGTAAGCCGTCGCTAAGCCAACAATACCCGCACCAATAATTGCAATATCATATTTCATTGACATTCAATTGATTATAAAGAAAATAGACATTTTTTCGGGTGTCATTTGACCACATCATCTGTCCATAGCAGTAAAGGTTTCGGGTCGTATTTCGACCAATCAATCTCCTCTGCCTCTTTTTCGGAATATATAATGTAGCGTATTTTACGGCTAATTAACTGTTGCGCTTTGTCAATCAGATTGATTAAATAAGCAGTGTCCACTTTACCCACAAATACAAGGTCAATAATTTGACTATCAAGCCCATTTGAAAATTCACCGACTACAAATACACGCCGTACATCGCCCAGTCTTTTGATAATATTTTCAATAATGTGGTCAAAACCAACATATTTGAGCAAAATATTATGAACTTCATTGAAAAGCGGATGCGCAGTATTGGCTTGAAATACTTTTTTATTGCCCACCATTTTAGAAGTCAACATACCCGCTTCCTCAAAACGATTGATTTCAATCCGAATCGCATTAGTAGATTCACCGAATTCACTTTCCAGTCCCCTTAAATAAGCTGTCGCATTGCTATTCAAAAAAAACTTGAGCAGTAACTTGATTCGGGTTTTCGATGATATAAGAGTCTCTAACATAATTATATTTTGAGTAGCAAAGTTACTCAAATTGCCATTATTCACCACTTAAACACCAATTTTATTGAAAAATATTATCATGTAACCAGTTCATCCATAGATTCACAGATGATATGTCCTAGCAGTATGTGCATTTCTTGAATCCGCGCGGTGACCTCTGAAGGCACAATGAGTTCGACATCTGCATGACCCCTCAGTATACCGCCGTCTCGACCCGAAAAAACAATAATTTTTAGTCCACGCTCTCGAGCAACCGCAACAGCATGAACGATGTTCCCACTGTTTCCAGAAGTTGAAATGCCTATAAAAACGTCATTTTCAACGCCTAATCCTTCAATTTGACGTGCAAAAACCTGTTCGTAGCCGTAATCATTGGCAATCGCTGTTAAAGCAGAAGTGTCAGTTGACAAAGCAATGGCGGGAAAACTGCGGCGATTTTTGACAAAACGCCCGACAAATTCAGCGGCAATATGTTGGGCATCGGCAGCCGAACCACCGTTACCCGCAATGAGTATTTTGCCCCCCCTCAGTATTGTTGATGTACAAAGGTCACAAGCTGCTTGAATATGGGTTTCAAGTGACTTCAAACGCTCGGCTGTTGCGATATGTTCATTAATTATTTCGTTGATATTCAATACTTTATGTTTTTATTAACAGGAATATTAAAAATATTTATTCGGTTTAAGATAGTTTTGAACATAATCCGTAATGCCATCTTCCAACGAGGTAAAAGGCGCATCGTAACCCGCATCATATAGCTTTTTCATATCAGCTTCTGTATAATATTGATAGGAATTGCGAATATCTTCTGGAATGGGTATATAATTGATATTCAACTGTTTATCTAAATTTTTGAATACGCCCGCTACTAAATCGTTGAACGTACGCGCTTTCCCTGTTCCTAAGTTATAAATACCACTTTTTACTGTTGTGGAGCGAATGCCCGATTCGTTCGATAAGGCGGTGGTTTCAAGCGATTTTTGATAAAACCAATACATCACTTTCAATAAATCCATGACGTAGATGAAATCACGCATCTGTTCACCATCCTTAAAATCCGGACGATGACTTTTGAATAAATTAACGGTATCTTTTTCTTTAATTTGATTAAAAAAATGGAAAATCGTAGAAGCCATACGCCCTTTATGGTATTCATTGGGTCCATACACGTTAAAAAATTTCAATCCGACCCAAAAAGGAAATTCTGCTAAATCGCCACCAAAAAACGGTTTGGCATTCAAAACTTCACGGCTTTCAACCATTTGTAGCAGCCATTTGTCGAAGTCATTTTTGGAATCACCGTAGGGATTGAGTGGCTTTAGTTGCTCAATTAAAGCATCGTTACTATCCGAATAACCCAATTCACCTGCGCCATAAGTCGCCGCAGAAGATGCATAAACAATTGATTTTGAATATTTTTGACACAACAAAAAAAGATAACGCGAATAATCGAGGTTGTATTTCAAGAATACAGAGCGATCAAATTCGGTTGTATCTGTCCGCGCGCCAAGATGAAAGACGAAAGATACTGAGGGGTGGTTTTTGTCGAACCAATCGAGGAAAACATCGCGCTCCACTCGTGTATCTATATGTGTGTGCGCTAGATTGATGTCCTTTTCCGATTTTGAAAAATCATCAACTGCGACAATGTCTTCTATGCCTTTTCGATTCAAAAAAGAAATAAGGCAACTGCCAATAAAGCCTAATGCACCCGTTACGACAATCATGCTGTTGTTTTTTAGGGCGCAAAATTAGCTTTTAACCTTTGTTTTTTTAGCAAAAACCTAAAAACCTTTAAAATCGGGCGGGCGTTTTTGGATAAAAGCGTTGACACCCTCTTTATAGTCTTGTGTGTCACCTGCTTGACTTTGGAAATAGGCTTCATGACTCAATTGTTGTTCAAAATTGCCAAAAATCGACTCATTTAAGGCTTTTTTGGTCAAAGCCAGTCCACGTGTGGGCATTTTTGCAAGCATTTCAACAAGGGTTGTGACTTCATTTTTAAAAATATCATCTGGAAAACTCTTGTAAATCATGCCCATTGCAACTGCTTCTTTTGCCGTAATTTTTTCGCCAAGCATCATCGCGGCTGAAGCACGTGCAAAACCAATGAGCCTCGGCAATACCCAAGTGCCGCCAGAATCGGGAATTAAACCAATTTTTGAGAAAGCCTGAATAAATGAAGCCGATTCTGCTGCCAAAACAATATCGCATGCTAAGGCAATATTTGCTCCCGCACCAGCCGCAACACCATTGACTGCTGCCACGACGGGCTTCTCTAACTGTCTTATTTTCAAAACAATAGGATTGTATTGATTTGTTAATACGTTTTGAAACGATAAGGGCGTTTCTACGTCTCCCGCTTCGGTCAAATCCTGCCCGGCACAAAATGCTTTGCCTTCACCCATGATGCAGACCGCGCGTACTGAGGGGTCGGTTTGACAATTATCGAGTGCATCTAATAATTGTTTTCTCATGTGGGTATCCATTGAGTTGAATACTTTGGGGCGGTTGAGGGTGATGTATGCTACGCCTTTCTCTTTTGACAATAATATTGAGTCCATAATCTTTTTTTTATCTGAATCTCAAAGTTAGATTTTAGCTTTTGGCTTGCTGTTAAAAGTTTGTTTTATTTTAAACAATTTAACTTGACTTTGTTAAATTAGGAATAAAACTACTATGGTTTAAAAATTGTTGAATAAAGAATGAGACAGAAAAAAACTATTGGGGTCTAA
>JAYTUQ010000398.1:0-16584 GCA_043744455.1 Saprospiraceae bacterium
TATGCCTTTTATCGAAACTGGAATCGAAGGATTAAAAATTTTTGAACCGCGCATCTTTGGCGATGACCGCGGTTATTTTTTTGAAAGTTACAACTACGATATGTTCCGCTCGGCTGGTATCAATAATGTTTTTGTACAAGACAATCAAAGCCGTTCTACACGTGGCGTACTGAGGGGGTTACATTATCAAGTCGGTGCATACGCTCAAGCAAAATTAGTGCGCTGTATTGAGGGCGAAGTCTTGGATATTGTAGCAGATATCAGAGAAGGTTCCTCGAGTTATGGCAAAACGTTTTCTTGCATTTTGAGTGCCGAAAACAAGCAGCAATTATTCATTCCAAGGGGTTTTGCACATGGTTTTATTGTCTTGTCAGAAGTGGCAGAATTCTTTTACAAATGTGATAATTTTTACTCAAAAGAACAGGAAGGCAGCATCATTTACAATGACCCGACTTTTGCAATTGATTGGGGTATGGAAGAGTCCGGGTTTATATTGTCTGAAAAAGACAAAGTACATCCTGTTTTTGGGGCGCATCGGCGGTTTTACTAAGGGGATATTTGATACATTTTTAGAATTAATTATTTTTGCAAAATATTGACTATCAATTAATTGTGAGATTATCTCAAAAGATGGTCATGCACATTTACAAAATTTTTAAAAATTTCGCAAATCTGTGCCAGGTCTAACAGTGTTATATCTTGAATTAATCTCTTTCTACAATAAATAATTTATGGAAAAACCAACAATACTCATTACGGGTGCAGCAGGTCAGGTCGGCAATGAGTTCCGATTTTTAGCATTTACGCACGGACAATTCAAGTTCATTTACACCGATGTCGAACAATTAGACATTACGAAATTGGGTGAAACGTTGCGATTTTTCAAGCGTAATACCCCTCAGTATGTCATCAATTGCGCGGCTTATACGGCGGTTGATAAAGCTGAAACTGACATTGACCGAGCGACCAAAATCAATGTCAATGGTGCTCGAAATCTCGCCAAAGCCTGTCAAGCAATAGGTGCAACATTCATACAACTTTCTACGGATTATGTCTATCACAACAATCAAAATACACCCTTTAAAGAAGGCGACCGCACAAGTCCTAAAGGCATTTATGCCAAAACCAAATTACGCGGTGACTTATCTGCTTTGAAATTTTGTGAACGTGCGATTGTGTTGCGTACATCTTGGGTCTATGGTACATTTGGCAATAATTTCGTTAAAACCATGCTTCGCCTTGGCAAAGAGCGCGAACAATTGAGTGTCGTGTTTGACCAAATCGGTACGCCGACGTATGCGCGCGACCTCGCAAAAGCGATTTTAAAAGTTATACAAAAAATTGAAAATCAAGAAGTTAACCCTAAAATACTGAGGGGGGTGTTTCATTACTCTAACGAAGGTGTGACGAGTTGGTACGACTTCACAAAAGCTATTTTTGAGATACGAGACATTGCCTGTCGAGTGTTTCCCATTGAGTCCACCCAATACCCTACCCCAGCGGCACGCCCACCGTTTAGCGTTTTAAACAAAGCTAAATTTCGAAAAACTTTTGATATTGAGATACCACATTGGCGGGATAGTTTGGTGGCTTGCTTGAAAGAATTGCCATAGGTATAGTCAACTTCTGTTTTAGAATTAATGACAAATACTTGTCGGCATATTTTTTTATATAAACAGGCTTAATATATAAAAAAACATGCTTTGGACTAACATCATGCTATCTGTCAAACCATAAAAGTAGTAATCACTTCTTTGTTTTCGGGACAAACCCACAACGACTGCGCTGATGATGTAAGTCAATAACAAAGCAATTGTATTTTTAAGAGTATAAACATTTTGTTTATTTAAGGCAAAAACAATAAAAATACAGGCTATTAATGCTAAAATACCTAAATATTTTGCTTTTTGGACGCCGATACTGAGGGGTATGGTTTTGACATTTATTTTTGTATCAACGTCCATATCACGTATATCGAAGGGAATCGTCAAGGCAAAAATGAAAAAAATTCTTTCTATGAACATCCATGTAAGGTGATTATCTAAGATGTTATTATACTCTAGAGCGGGTAGAATGACGGTGACGAATGCCCAAACGAAGGCTATGGTAAAGATTTTGACATAAGGTAAATCACGTAAACGTTTACCATCAAAAACGGGTAAAACGTAGGCAAGTGAGACAAAAGCGGCTATGATTAAACGCCATTGAGTCGTTGTTTTGATGTTGAAAAAAAAATAGATACACAACAAACCTGCTAAAATCGTCAATATACTGAGGGGGGTACTGAATGACTTTGTTTTGATAAACCTTTGATTATCAATAAGTTGTTTTTTTAAAAAAAAACTAATAGGTTTATGAATATTATAAAGAAAGAATGTTGCAGCAGCGACAAATATCGGTAAAATGCTTTGCGAGACATTGTCATCTCCTAAAAATCGACAAGTCTGTACTGTTTGAGAATAAGCACAGAGCGCAATAAAAACGTTGCCGTAGAGTATGAAATTGATGATTTTCATAAGTATAAAGATAAGTCTTTAAAAATAATTGTATAAAAAAAGCCTTGAAAACGACGTGTTTTCAAGGCTTTCTTACGTAAAATCCTATTTTTAGAAATACTTAAAATTGTGATTAGCTTCAATTTTTTGTAGCACCTCGTACATGAGTTTGATGACATTTTGAACGTCCTCTTTATCCGCCATTTCCACGGTTGTGTGCATATAGCGAAGGGGCAACGAAATGAGGGCTGAGACAACGCCGCCGTTGGAGTAAGCGAAGGCATCAGTGTCAGTACCAGTCGTTCGGCTAGATGCTTGGCGTTGGAAAGGAATTTGTTTTTCTTCAGCAGTGTTAATGATTAGGCTCAAAAGCCGGTTGTGGACGGATGGGGCATAACTAAGGCTTGGCCCCTTGCCACAGCGCACATCGGCTTGTATTTTAGCGTTCATCAATGGCGTAGAAGTGTCGTGGCAGACATCAGTGACGATGGCAACATGCGGCTTGATGGTATCTGCAATCATTTCTGCACCACGCAATCCGACTTCTTCTTGAACGGCGTTGACGATATACAATGAAAACGGTAATGTGATATTATTTTCTTTCAAAAGACGGGCAACTTCTGCTATACAAAAGCCGCCGATGCGATTGTCGAGTGCACGACCACAATAAAAACGATTGTTTATTTCTGTTAATTCATCTTCGTAAGTGATGACACACCCTACGTGAACACCCATTTCGTAGGCTTCTTCGCGATTTTTAGCACCGATATCAATAAAAATATTGGCTAATTCAGGTGCTAAAGTTGCGTCCTTTCCTTGTCTAACATGGATAGCGGGCCAGCCGAAAACGCCTTTGATAACACCTTTTGGGGTGTGTATATTGACGCGTTTTGACGGTGCGATAAGATGATCAGAACCACCATTGCGAACAACATTGATAAAGCCATTGTCATCTATATGGTTTACAAACCATGAGATTTCGTCTGCATGACCTTCGATAACAACGCGATAGGGCTGATTTGGGTTGATGATGGCATAAGCCGTCCCATAGTTGTCGAGATGCCATTCGTCAATATATGGACGAATGTAGTCAAGCCACAATTTTTGACCAGAAGCCTCGAAACCCGTTGGGGAGGCATTGTTAAGATATGCGTGCAGGAATTTTTCAGACGCCGCCGTTATTACACTCATCTAAAGTTTATCATATATGGGTTCTTAATTTTGGTTCTTAGAATTTTATCGGTTTAGAAGCTTTATTCATTTTGAGCAATCATTCAAAGCAAAATTCAATATTACATAACATTAATTTTTTAAAAGAGCTACCGAAAAATGACCTCAAATTTACAAAAAAAGTCGAAAATCGTTCTGTCTGCTTCATTTTACTTTAAATTTATCCCCCATTCACTTGGAGAAGTGCGCCAATTTTCTAAAGTTACGACATCATTGGGTGAAATATATTGCATCGAAATAGCTTTTTCGACCAAAACATTGTAGTTAGACAGAGTATCGAACGGACAATTGGCAGCTTGAAAAACGTCCTTTGCTATTTGGAAACCGTAACTAAATATGGCTAAAACACCGACCACGACACACCCCGATTCGCGCAAAGTTTCAACAGCTTTAAGACTCGAACCGCCTGTGGAAATCAGGTCTTCGATGAGTAAAATCCTTGCCCCCTCAGTAATATTGCCTTCAATTTGATTCTGCCGACCATGCGATTTGGCTTTTTCGCGGACATAAATAAATGGTTTTTCTAATCGGTCAGCCAATAATGCGCCATGTGGGATGCCCGCTGTCGCCACACCTGCAACAATATCAAAGGGTTCGAACTGGGCTGCTTTGTCAACAAAAGCCTGAATAATTAAAGTTCGAACGGTCGGAAAGGACAGCACCAAGCGATTGTCACAATAAATAGGTGATTTGATACCAGATGCCCACGTAAATGGATTTTGTGGATTGAGCTTTACAGCGTTAATTTGCAGCAATTTTTCAGCAACCTCGTTAGCGATATTCATATTTTATATTTTTATAAAAAACGCAAAGTTATGATTTACAAAATTTTTATCAATGAAACGCCCTTATTTCTCACAAATACTGAGGGGGTACTTGACACGTGGAAAAACGATAATAAAACGTTGGTTTCTAATTATTTAGGTAAAAAAAAGTTTTTACACCCCATTATTGACTTGCTTGAAAAATCTAAAAAATATAACCGCGTTGTCGTCTACAACAATGATTTAGAGAAATTATGGAATGATTTTCAAGCCATATATAACATCATTGGGGCAGCCGGTGGCGTTGTGAGTAATGAGAAAAACGAAGTGTTGATGATATTTAGACGCAACAGTTGGGATTTACCCAAGGGTAAAATTGATGACGGAGAATTACCTGAACAGGCTGCAGTGCGAGAAATACAAGAAGAAACAGGTTTAAATGACGTAAAACTCGGTGAATTAATCTGCTATACATATCATACTTATGTTATGAAAGGTAAAAGAATTTTAAAAAAAACGTGGTGGTATACAATGACAACAACAGAAAAGGCGTTAACACCACAAACATCAGAAGATATTGAAGAGGCTATTTGGGTAGATTTGACTATTTTTTTAGATGCGAAACCTACCATATACGGTAGTATTTTAGATGTTTTAAGCTTCGTCACAAAATAAAACTTGTTTTTGGAAGGTTTTTAATCATAACTTTGTGACAGAAGATTACATTTACCGAGTATTAAGTATATGTAAGCAAGAAAAAATAATTGACTCATTTTTAAATTTTTAGACTGCTCTGACATGAATAAATTGTTCTCTGCAGCCGCCTTTATGGTCGCTTTTTCTATTATAACTCCCTTGAACGCTCAACTTCTTTCCATTTCATCTCCCGTCGGAAACGATTCAAGCATTTCAAACGAAACAACAAAAGATTGGTCTTTTTATACAGACAATGAAAACCGAATTTTGTACATTGATTTCGAAAAAATTGATGTCAATTTAAGCTCTGTTTCTGTAAAAGATGCTAATAATAAACTTGTTTTTAAAGATGAAAATCTTTGGGCATTGCCTGTCAATACAATTTATGAAGTTGACTTCTCGAGCAAACCCAAAGGTCAGTATGCTATTGAGTTGAGAACTTTTACAGCGACGCTGAAAAAAGTCATTACAATCAAATAGTATTGAGGATGGATAAAAGTCCATAATACATTGATTATCAACACAAAAAAGCCTTGCATAACGATATGTGAGGCTTTTTTGTGTTGATCCTGAGGGGTTAATTATAGAATGAATTGAGAGTGGAAAAATGATAAATTTTAATCACATTTGCTTGTATGTGTAAGCGAGTGTAAATACTAAATACAATTTAATATCCCATTACATCATTCAGTTTTGCCAAAATGGAATCCACCGGGTAATCGCCTTCGCTCAATACATGTGTTTTATCATTGCGTTCTAGAAGGAAAAAATAACGGGCAGAATCCCTAACCTCCGAAGGGTCCATCGTTTTATAATGCCTCTCAATTTTGACATAAAAATCTCGAATATTCTTGAAGGGTGCAGTGCCATAAGGTGTTTCTATGCGGTCGCTATAAATCTGAACTGGCTTGAGTTTCCACAACGAAAACAAGCGAAAAACAGCCGTCCCTGTAGCCAAAATGCCTAGAAAAAAGAATAACATGAACAATATGTTGCGTCGATTGACATCTAATTTACTGTATTTTGAAACCACATAAGCCAACAGCCCCATCAGCATAGCAGCACTCAACGTGCCTACCAAAACCCAATCTGTCGTTTGTTTGAAGGGTTCAAAAATGTATAAAGGTTTGTCCATTTTTTCATTTATTAAAAAGTCTCGCAAAGGTAAATTTTTTATGAGCTAAACATACCGAAACTTTTAAACTTATGAATTGTTATAATCTACCCAGTTTAAATACTTTCTGCATTATGATGTTAATATTTGCGTTTCTCATGGTTTTTTCTCAAATTCTTATACTCATGATTAATGGATTAATTAGGCAATTTTTATAATGAAAGTCCCCATCATGCGTTTGTGGAGTAGAAGGTTGAATCGCCGTTTTCAGCGACAATTAATAGATGTACCTACAGTCCAACTTCGTGTATTGCAACGCCTTATTCATGCTGCAAGATTTACAGAATTTGGATTAAAACATCATTTTAGAGATATTGCCACGCCAGAGGATTTGCGTCAAGCCATCCCCCTCAGTACTTACAGTGACCACGCACCTTATATTCAAAAAATTGCAGATGGTGCGAGTGACGTTCTGTGGCAGGGTCGTCCATTATATTTTGCTACATCGAGTGGGACGACTTCTGGAAAAAAATATTTGCCTATTACACGTGAAATGCTGTATGCTCAATTTGAGGCAACTTCAACAAATATGGCAAATTTCACTTATCGCCTCCAATTGCACGATGTACACAAAGGCAAATGGGTGTTGTTTGCTGATTCTCCTATTTTTCATTCGTTTGGTACCATAAAGTCGGGTGCTCTCTCCTCCATTCTGACGGCAGAAAAGCCTAAATGGGTCAATCAGATGAGTTTCCCGACACGTAAAACAGACCTTATCCCAGAATATGAAGATAAAATAACGGCAACTGCCTGTGAAACTATTGGGCATGACATTCGCGGCATCGTCGCTATGCCACCGCTGCTGTTGTTGTATTTGCGGAAAGTTGAGGAATTAAGCGGTAAGCCATTTAACCGCGTTTTTCCAAACTTACGTATTATTGCAACGGCTTGATACCTGTTCTAATCTCTGATAATGGACTACCCTATCACGAATGGTTTGTAGAGTTTGAAAATGGCGGCAATCCTGATAAGTTTTCGCAAATGCTTGATAAAGTATTGTGTCTACAAAACATGTGTTACGACGATTTAATACGTGGAAAAGCCTTAAATACTTTGACAGTCAATGTTTTACAACGCGGCACTTTCAAAAAAATGATGATAGAAACAGGTCGTGCAGGTACACAATATAAGACTCGCCGATTTATTGAGAGCGAAGAAGCACAGCTTTTGAGGCGCATTTCGGAATCTATAACTGTTTAATTTTTTCTTTATGGAAGAAGTTCATTTCACTTTTTCAACAGATAAGTCCCAACTAGACCCCTCAGTAATTCATGCTTTTTTGACAGAATCTTATTGGTCAAAAGGCTGCTCGATGGACAACATATTGCGTCGTATTGAAAATGCCCTATGCTTTGGTATTTATGAGAATAATAAGCAAATTGGTTTTGCACGTGTCATTACCGACTCAAAACGTGTGACAAAATTGACAGTCCTTGTTTTTTCATTGTCATTTTTTTTAGATGTGATAAAAAAGTCTTTTTCAAAGCTTAATTATGAGACATCTATGCGGCTTTTATACCCCCCCTCAGTATGGTAATCGAAAGCATTAAAAAAATGTTAAAAAAAGTTATGGCTGCGACCCGCTTTTTCGAAAATATCTCTTTTTTACTTGTTCTAAAAGCGGTTTAACCTCTTTTTCCTCCATTTTGTATAATATCAAAAAATAGGCAATAAAAATAAATGTATTAACCAATAAACGTTGAATCGTAGTTGTATCATAACTCTCTCTATAGAGTTCGCTCAAAAAATAAGCGGTTAAAGCCAATGCCAAATAGGAAGCGATGCGACGTGTCGGATAAGGTACAGGATAATATTTTTGCCCTAAACTAAAACTGATAGCAGCCATAGCAAAATAGCAAATTAAAGTTGCCCAAGCTGACCCCACATAACCCATTGTTGGAATCCATAACCAATTGAGTATCACTGTAATCGCTGCACCGATAAGACTGACAATGGCACCCATCTTAGTTTTATCGGTTAACTTATACCAAATTGAAAGATTATAATATGCCCCTAAAAAAACATTTGCTAGAAGTAAAATAGGGACAACCGTTAAACCTGACCAAAATTTATCGCCTATGAAGCTTTTGAAAATATCGAGATATAACAGTACCCCTACAAAAATAGTCGCACATATCAACATAAAATATTGCATCACACGGGCGTAGATGATGCGCGAATCAGACTTATTGGCTTGTGCAAAAAAGAACGGTTCTGCTCCAAACCGAAAGGCTTGTATGAATAAAGTGATGATAATAGCCAATTTATAATTAGCGGAATAAATACCTATTTGTATTTCCGCACTCGCTTGGTCAGTGATAAGGTATTTCAGCAAAACCCGGTCGAGTGTCTCATTTATCATACCCGCAAAACCCATAAAAATCAAAGGGTAGGCATAAGTAAACATCTCCAACCACAGTTTTGTGTCTAATCCATGCTTCAAAAGTCGCAACTCTTTCATAAAAAAGGGCAAAATGACAATGCTTGACATCACATTAGCAATGAACATCCACTTAATAGAGACCCCCTCAGTATCAAGCGGTGCAAGTAGTCCACGGTTTGAAAGGAAAGGTACAACGATATAAAACAGCAAATTCAAACCGATATTGACGGCAATACTCAATAAACGGAGCATCGCAAAGCGCAAAGGATTATTCTGGTGACGTAGCCATGCAAAAGGAATAGTCGTAATAGCATCTGCACCAAAAATGATGGCGAAAAAAATAAAATACGACTCACGCCCTTCATTTTTTGTCCAATTTGCCAATTCTGTAGCAAAAATAATGATAAAAGTACTCAAAATGATTGATGATAAAGCGACTGAGATTGCAGAAGTTGAAAATACTTTTTCTTTATCAATGGTATCTTTTTGAGCGAAACGAAAGAATGCGGTCTCCATACCATACGTATATATGACACCCATTAATGCTGCGACGGCATAAAACCATGAGGCTGCTCCGTATTGCCCTTCGTCGAGTACACGCGTGTAAATAGGGACGAGTAAATAGTTCAAAAAACGCCCGACGATGCTCGATAAACCATAGACAGCTGTTTGTCCTGCTAATTTTTTAATCACAGATTGAGGTAATGATGAATGATGAAATATGAATGATGAATTTTCAGTCAATCCACTAAAATGATGAAGCCAATTTTTTGATTGAAAATAATTGAGGTGCAATTTTAGTCAATTTACGGATTAACTCAATTTATCTTTATGCCTTAATCACAGATTTTGACAGATTATACCGACATTTGAATACACCATCATATTTCATCATTCATATTTCATCATTCATGTTTCATCATTCATATTTCATCATTCTTCTTCTTTCTTATGAAAAATGCCATAAAAAACCTCATTTTTGACTTCGGAAATGTTATTATTGACCTTGATATAGAACGGACTTGGACATCTCTTCAACATTTTGTCGGTGATGATTATACTCAAAAACTGAAGCCCGTTTATCCTTCTGGAGACGTTTTTATTGATTTTGAAGTGGGTAAAATTTCGGAACAAACCTTTTTAGAGACGCTCCGTTCTGTCGCAAATGTCCCCCTCAGTATCCGGCAAGTTAAAGAGGCTTGGAATGCGATGCTGTTGACAATAAATCCGGCTCGTTTTGAGATGCTTTTGCGTTTGCGAAAAAATTATCGCGTTTTTTTGTTGTCGAATACGAATGAAACGCACTTGAGTTTTGTTGATGGATATTTACGGACTATTTATGGTTTTGATATTGAACATTTTAACGAAACCTATTTTGATAAAGTATATTATTCTCATCTTATAGGCTTGCGCAAACCGAATGATAGTATTTATAAATTTGTGCTAAATGATGCGGGCTTGAAGGCAGAAGAATCGCTTTTTTTTGACGACGTACGCCAAAATACTGAGGGGGCAAAACGGGGTGGTTTGAACGTACATTTGCATCGAGTTGGCGATGAAATTGTCGATATTTTGAAAGATTTTTAAGCAAAAAAAGAGATTTTGATGCAAAACAAGAAACATATAACCAAAGAAGTTGCTTTGCAAAAACTGCAAGCTTATTGTGCTTATCAAGAGCGATGTCACTCAGAAGTGGAGAGTAAATTATATAGTTTGTGCATATTAGGCGACGATGCTGATGCCATCATTTCCCGACTCATTGAAGATAATTTTTTGAACGAAGAGCGTTTTGCGATAGCTTATGCACGTGGAAAATTTCGAATGAAAAGTTGGGGTAAAATACGAATTAAACAGGAGTTAAAAATGCGGCATATACCTGAATATTCGATTGCTCAGGCTATGAAAGCGATTGATACTGAGGGGGGGTATTTGGAAACGTTGGAACATGTTTTAGCACAGAAAGCCTTGGAATATAGCGATAATGATCCTCAAAAAACATCTAAGTTGTATGCTTATGGTTTTCGGCGAGGATTTGAATCGGAGTTGATTGCTCAAGTTTTGAAACTCGTACGGTTTGAAGATGATGAATTTTGAAAAAAAGGATATAAAGTGGACATATAATTCTAACAATTCAAACCTTTTTTTTAATTTCGTTTTTCAAAGATTACCAATTTTGTTAGAAAGTTATTTGAAAAATTTTTTAGAAAAATAAATTATGGATAAGACATTAAAAGACCAAATTCGCAATCTCGTTTCTAATGCCAAAACTGAACAAGCTTTGGATGCTTTTATTCAATGGGCAAATACGTCAAATTCGGATTTGAGTAATGATTTGATTGGCGTAAAATCACAGTTTTCGTCGCTCAAACGCAATGAAAACTTGGGACTTATTAGCTATTCGGAAGCAAATATCAAACGTGCGCAAATATCAAATGGTATTTTACAAATATTAGAAAGTGCCGATGACTCTGTACCACAGGCTATTCTTCTTCAAACGACTACCCAAACCACGGCTTCAAGCAGCGGTAGTGGTTCCGTAACGACTGTGTCGGGAGAGTCAAATGTCATTCTTTTTTTGGCATCAAACCCTTGGAATACAGCCAAATTGCAGCTTGAAAAAGAATTTACAAAAGTGTTTAACAATTTACAAAATAGTAAATTCGTCGTAAAGTCAGAATTTGCGGTTACGCCCTCGAGTTTACAGAGAGCGATTTTGAAATACAAACCGCGTGTGATACATTTTTCTGGTCATGGTTTAAGTGACAGCGATGTTATGACAATTCAAAATCCAGATGAAAGAGCGATTGCAAAGGCAGCAAAAGGTGGTGCGGGAATTGTTTTGCAAGATGAAATGGGGAAAGCTAAAGTGATGGAAACAAAAAACTTGATTTCGATGTTTCAAACTTTTACAAAGTTCAAAATTTCGATAGATACGGTTATTTTCAATTCGTGCCACTCTAGAGCGCAGGCAGATGGGATTCGCAATTATGTCAATTACGTGGTCGGTTATTCCAATGCGATAAAAGACGATGCGGCAATTCTGATTGCGAACGAATTTTATAGCTATTTTTCTGAAAATGATAATGCTGAACTTGCCTATGAATTGACTAAAAATATTGTCAATGTTGAGGGTTTTAGCGAAGATCAATTGATGGAATTGTTGAAGCGAGATGGACTTTGATAATTGGAAAATGACTGATTAATGAGTGTAAATCATGACAATTACAGAAAAATACAATCTAACGCCAATAGGTATTGACCGTATCATCGAAATGGCGTGGGAAGACCGCACTCCTTTTGAAGTGATTACGTTTCAGTTTGGGTTGTCAGAGGCAGAAATCATCATTTTGATGAAATTAGAAATGAAACTGAGCAACTGGAAAAAGTGGCGCAAACGTGTGCAAGGTCGCTCAACGAAACATCGTGAACTGAGAGACGATGGGGTATTGCGTTTTAAAAGCCGTATGCAAAAGCCCTCGGGCAATCGGATTTCTAAAAAAAAATATAGTTGAAATAGAAACGCCTCCTTGATTTACTGAGGAGGCGTTTTTGTTTTATTCGAGTTCTGCAAGTTTTTCATAAACCCATTTCATGGAAGCTATACCAATTTTTTTATCATCTTCCATTTCTTGTTTGATTTTTGCTATTTCTTTTTGATCTCCTGGTATCAATTTAAGTAATTTTTTTATGTATTTCATAAGATTGGAGTATAATATTCTTTGAACATCAGAAATTTCTTTATGTCTATTAAGAAATGTTTTGAAACTTTCCATTAATGAACCTAAGGCTTCATCTGCATCTAACTCATAATAAACGGCAAGTAAAATGGATTTAGAACTTAGGTTATAAACCAACTCATCATATTCTACCGATTGAAGGAGTGGTATCACTTTATCATATTTTTTTTGATAAAAATAAACTAAAGCTCTATTATATGAAACAGCATTTTTTCTAAAATCAATTGGTAATTTATTCTCAAAGTCATTTATAAACTGCTCTGCCCATTCATATTCATTCAGCCGTAAGGAGGCCATCACAGCATTTCTGAAATACCAAGGATTTAGTTCACCTCGCGCTAAAAGTATATCGGTTTTTAGCAAATCCTTTGATAAATTTAAAAATTCTCGATAAAAATCAGCATTACCTTGATTCATCTTTTTAATACAATAACTAAACATATTTGTATATGCTTCTTCTGCATCTTTTAACGGTAGCGTCATCCAATATTTAGAAAGTAAATCCTTTAAAGCAAAATAATGTTCTTCATTGTTAGCTGTTTGCGTTAAAAAAATTAGATAATATATTCTGATTAAGGGGACATTATCATAAGTATATTTGTCCATGTGAGAGATTATCTCATCAATAAAAAGCAGTTGATACTCATGGGATATAAGATTTTGACGACTAAGTACAGTACAATACCATTTCAATTTTTCAGCTAAGTAAAAATAATCAAGATTATTGATAATTTCCTCAACATTACTTTTCTCAAAACGTTTTAACTCTGCTTCATTCAAATCATATAATTTTTTCTGTATCTCAAACTGATAATAATAATATCCCGCAGGCTTTTGATTTCTTACATCAGACCATATTTGAGCTTGCCTCGTTGAACTCTTGTATAAGCGTTCGATTTTTTTTTCGTTTACTGCTTCCAATAAAAAATTTGTTTGTTGTAAATTGTCTTTATCATATATTTGTTGTGCTAGAAATCCCTCTACTAATTTTAGTAAATCAGAAGAGAGCTTCCTAAATCTGACATCGTTGAATGCCTCGTTTTCGTACAGTTCTCCCCATATTTGTTCTTTAGTGAACTCTTCTGCTTTGCCATTTGCATTAATATGTTCCGAAAGAACCTCGTAGAAGGTCATTAAGGTTTCATTAACGTTAAAATACGGTGAGCGGATGTATTTTCGCAACCGATTCTGTTCTATTTTATCGAAATGTGTGAGTACATTGTAAATTTTGCTGTCGGTCATTAATATTGGATAATTGTATAGCGTAAAATGAATCGTTTATAATGTATCATGGCGTAAAGTTTCATTTTTTGTTATAATCATAATTGTCTCAAAATTAGGATAAAAATTATATTATATTTGAACTACCAAAAAAAATTGCCTAATTAGTGAGAAAAATTTTGAGAAGTGAAAATTTTGTTTTCAAAACAGAGACTTTTTAGTTGATTTTATATGAAAAAATCCATTATCTTTGTAAAAAAATTATGAAATTAGTATATGATTATTCTTAGTAGATAAAATTTGGTATGATATTTGTTTATAGTATTATTCAAATAACAATTATATAATCTTCCTATTTTGTAGTATCCATCCCGTGAACATCGAAATTACGTTTTAAATTTTTTTTTATTTTTTTATATTCACAATTTACGTACGCTTTTTTTACTCAAATTTATAATTCATTTGATTCTGATTGTTTTATGAATATATATAATTTTAAATTTGTTTAAAAATTATATTTTAACGTATATTTTGATGCCCTTTTAGAGAACATACTCTAAGAAAATTTTTTTTATTTACAACTTTTAAACATCTGTAAGATGAATACACCCATGCTTATAACATATAGGATGTTCATTGCAGCCGTCATTTCAATGATGCCGCTGTTGATGCTTGCTCAAGTAAAAGCGACGGATGACTATGCTCATACGACTACCAACGCTTCCTCCTTCAATATAAATGTTCTGTCAAACGACAATACCACGAATGGTATAAAAAAGATAGACAAAATACCGCTTTACAATCATGGTACTGTAGCGATAAACTATGATAGTACCGCAATCATATTCACACCTGAAAAAGACTTTAAAGGTGTAGCTTTGGTGAACTATACAGTTACTGACAAAAACGGTTATTACGACTGTGGTTTGGTCACTATTGATGTATCTGCATCGCCTTCACCCACAACTCAAACTTTAAAGTTATTTACTCGCCCAGGCGAAAAGATTGTGTTTACCATTCCTAAAGGTTTTGGCGGTTTTGGGCAAAACAATGCTCAAGGTGAAGCTGTATGGGTAGGAGGTGAAGGCAGTGGCGTTTATTCATTTCAACCAAGTCGGAATTTTGTCGGTACTTACCCAACCACTTTATATTTCAATAAAACGGAGAACGGTGTTTTGAAAGAGTTTACAGTTTTAATAAATGTTGTGGGTTCTGCTATTCCCATCTTACTCAAAGATGATTATATTAATATTCCTATCAATGGGTCATTATTTACTGACCTTTTTGCGAATGATAATCTTTTGGTTAAACCTATAACTAACTTTACAGTATTACCTGTCTCAAACCCAAATTATAGCGTTACTTCTTTTACAGGCGGGCGGGTTTATATTACATCAAGTGGAAATTTTAAAGGAACATTTACTTTCGATTATGAAGTAACTTATGCCGACGGAACACGAGAATTAGCAACTGTTCATACAACAGTTGCTAATTATCAACCGGCATCTGATGTTTATCAAGTAACGGCTTATCATGGTGTGCCTTATGAATTTAAATACAATATCCCATTAGCTAATGGTGGGAATTGGACATTCGTGACCCGTAATGGTGGCATCACAAATGCAGGAGGAAGAGTTATTCTCAACAATAAAAGTGAAGTAATTTATACCCCCCCAATTCAAGGAGAATCAGACTATTTCGAGGTAGACTATTGTGTTTCTGGGTCTGGATGTAAAGTAATCAAAATATATATTAATCTTCAACCTGCAACGCCTCAAATTTGTTCGACAGATTGCGTGTTCCCGGGCGATGCCAACCATGACGGCATCGTTGATATGTGGGATTTATTGACATTGGGTAGTTATATTGGTCAATATGGTTCACCAAGAACAATTGCAAACCAATCGTGGATGCCAACAAACGCTACAAATTGGCAACAAGTTCTTGATAATGGTGTCAATGCTAAAAACGTGGATTTAAATGGTGACGGTATTATTAGCCATTTGGATACCCTTGTCATTAGTAAAAACTACGGCAAAATTAATTCAATTGTTGCTGAAAAAACACCTGAGTTCTCAAAAATAGAATTACAGGTTTTGACAACTACCAATGCTGCCGCTCAAGGGGATATGATTGAAATTACCGTCTTAGTTGGCTCTTCGGCATTACCAGCCGTTAATGCACGTGGTTTAAGTTATTCAGTAGGCTATGATGCAGATATGATTGAAGAAAATACCTTGACAGTAGATTTCCTACAGTCAAATTGGCTCTCTAGATACGATGCTTTTATCGCTATGAGTAAAATAGTCAATAGAGGACGTATCGAAACAGGCATTGCCAGAAGCCAAGACAGAGGCGTAAGTGGTCATGGGGAAGTGAGTAAAATTCGTGCTATTGTTATTGATGATCTTGCTGGTTTCCACCCAGGTGACCGACCTGTACTTCGCTTCCGCATCAATGATGTATATTTGATGACAGGGCAAGGAAAAATGCTAAAAATTGAAGGAAAAGAGATAGAAATTCCTATCAAAATAGCTAAAAAAGATGAGCCAATGAAAGACTCCGATTTATTGATGTTCCCGAATCCTTCTAGTGATTTTATGAGTTTTTATTTGAATGGTGTTAATAATATTGAATCATTACGTATTGTAGATATGATGGGCAAAGAAATTAACCGTCAGAACAACATCAAAGGCAAACAAGCAACCGTTTATCTTGATAATTTTGCGTCAGGGATGTACCTCGCAGAGATTATTACAGAAAAAGGGAAGATTATGAAAAAACTTCAAGTCGTAAAATAAATACATTTACAATAACATAATTTGCTCGGCTTCCCGCCTGACAGATTATAATCCCACATACCGATTCGCCCGCTTGTCACAAA
>JAYTUQ010000399.1:0-4212 GCA_043744455.1 Saprospiraceae bacterium
ACTAAAGCCATAGCGCACAAAGCCAAAGTGTGCATATAAGCCCGATATTTGAGGGCTTGGAGTTCATCCCATCCCAGTTCAGACTTCGTATCTTGAATAGTACGCTCAACAAAATAGCGTTGAGAACGCCATAAAGCTAAAATAGGATGCTCTATGGACAGTCCATTAGACAAAGCAAAAGATAGTGTTATTAAGCATTATTGGTTCTTTAGGAGCACCATATTTAGTTAAAGAAGATGATTTGTTTGGTTTATCAAGCAGTGTTTCCATATTACGACCTAAAAAAGAAATTATAGAACCTAAATATCTATTCTATTGGATTAAATCAAATGAATTTCAAAGCTCTGTCAATAACATCAAAAGTGGTGTAGCACAAAGTTTCTTGAGCTTAGGAATGATTAAAAGCTTACCCGTAATTTTCCCTACCCCCCTCAGTATCCAGCGCAAAATCGCCACTATTTTATCGGCTTATGATGATTTGATAGAGAATAATTTGAAACGGATAAAGTTGTTGGAGGAGCAGGCGTTTTGAGGTATAAAGGGATTGTAAAAAGTGAAATTTTAGGGAAAAGAGTTTTATCAGATTTCGGTGAAATTATTACTGGAAAAACGCCTTCAACAGCTAATCAAGACTTTTTCGGTGAGGACGTTCCATTCATAAAAACCCCTGATATGCACAATCAAATATTTATTGAGCATACAGAACAATCATTGAGCGAATTGGGAGCAAAATCACAAGGAAAAAAGTATTTGCCGCCTTTGACTTTCTAACAACTGAAAATATTGTTGCTTAAAAACTAAAAAAAAACGACCTTTGTTATCTAAAATAAAAAAAATGCTTGCAATAGATTGGCAAACACGCATCATATCAGACCCTGCCATTATGTTTGGAAAACCAACCATTAAAGGCACGCGCATTCCTGTTGAACTCATTGTTGACAAATTAGCAGCAGGACGTACTATTGAACAATTACTCAAATCCTATCCGCATCTTTTGGCAGCCGATATTTATGCTTGTTTGGCTTATGCAGCGGCAAGTTTAAAAAGCCTTGTTGTCTATGAGATTGCCTAAACTCCTTGTCGCTGATGAATGCGTCGAATACGAAATAGTCGAGTTATTGCGACAAGAAGGTATTCCCGTTTTATCCATTATGGAAAGCCATAGTGGGATAAAAGATACAGCTGTTTTAAAAATAGCTGTTGAACAAACTGTCCTTCTTTTGACCGAAGATAAGGATTTCGGTGAATTAGTTTTCCGTTTTCAACTCCCTCATTGTGGTATTCTATTAGTCCGATTTCCCAATGGTTTTGACCCTGATGTGAAAGCCCAATGCGTTGTAAAAACCATTGTGGAGAAATTTGAAGAGATTGAAAATCGCTTTTCAGTTTTGGATGAACGCAGATTGAGAATACGGAAGTAATCCCCCCTCAGTATTTTAATAGAAATTTTAACGCTAATTTTTAAGATTCATTCAAAAAATTAGCGTTAATTTGTGTATTAAATGAATGGATTATGTACAAGCGCATCATTGAGCCACAAATAGAACAGGACATAGCGGACGTCCGAAATAAAATAATTCTACTTTATGGACCCCGACAAGTAGGAAAAACAACCTTAATACGGACTTTGTTGAAAGACAAAGCCAACACGCTTTATGTGAATGCCGACCAATTGATATACAACGATGTCTTTTCATCGCGTGATTTGAACACAATGCAAGAACTCATCGGCACGAAAACGATGCTCTGCATAGATGAGGCGCAAAACATACCCAATATTGGTATCAACTTAAAAATACTACACGATGAAATGCCCGAATTAAAAATCATCGTCACGGGGTCATCATCATTTGAGTTAGCCAATCGGCTACAAGAGCCGCTCACGGGGCGCACAAAGACGTACCGTTTATATCCCATTTCAGCCCGAGAAATCATCAACGATTCATCAGTATTTGACTTAAAAAATCAAATAGAGTCGCTTCTGATATATGGCATGTACCCCGAAATATTGCTCACAACAGGCAGTGCAGATAAAATAGACCGCCTCAATGAATTGACCGCTTCTTATTTGTACAAGGATATTTTGCAGCTTTCGGGCATTAAATATGCGGATAAAATCAGAAAACTCTTGCAAATGCTGGCATTTCAGATTGGGCAACCCGTTTCCATACATGAAATAGCCAAAGCATTGGAAATGAGCCACGAAACGGTTGCGCATTATATTGACCTGTTGGAAAAAGGATTTGTCGTTTTCAGGCTTTCAGGTTATAGCAACAATTTGAGAAAAGAAGTGAACAAAATGAATAAGATATACTTCTATGATTTGGGCGTGCGGAACAATTTGATAAACAATTTCAACCCTATTTCCCTCCGCAACGATATCGGTCAATTGTGGGAAAATTTTTTAGTCGTCGAACGCTTAAAACGAAACCATTATCAACGCAACCGTGTCAACACATATTTTTGGCGCACCTACACGGGCGCAGAATTGGATTATGTAGAAGAAGCCAATGGCTTGCTTTTGGGTTATGAAATGAAATGGGGCAAATCTGCCAAAGCCCCCGCCTCTTGGCTCGACACCTACGCCAATGCTCAATTTGAGTGCATCACAAGGGATAATTTTTTAGACTTTATTTGAGCATTTTACTTGTTATCAGCCAGAACTGCATAAAAATTATAAGTTTTGGCTGAAAAGATTATTTTTTGCAGCCAAAACTGCTATTTTTGTATTAAAATTGGCTGATTATGAATCAAGAGACATCCATTATTGGTAGAAAAAAGGAGATACAACAAATAGACAGTATCACCCAAAGCAAAAAATCAGAATTTCTGACGGTGTATGGCAGACGGCGCGTGGGTAAAACTTTTCTGATTCGAGAATATTTCGATTATACTTTTGATTTTCAAATTTCAGGATTGGCAAATGCCACCACCGAGCAGCAATTGTTCAATTTTGATACCGCACTCCGCAAGCAATCCAACCTCGTATTTGATTCAGCATCTGCTAATTGGTTGATTGCATTTCAACGCTTAATTGACTGTTTGGAAAACAAACCAAGTAATGGAAAAAAGACCATTTTTTTTGATGAATTGCCGTGGTTTGATACTCCTGCCTCCGATTTTATGATGGGTTTAGAACATTTTTGGAACAGTTGGGCGAGCAATCGGAAAGATGTTTTATTGATTGTCTGCGGTTCGGCGGCATCTTGGATGCTCAATGTTTTAATCAATAATGACGGTGGTTTGCACAATCGCATTACGCAAAAAATGAAAATTGAACCTTTCAATTTGCAAGAAACGGAAGATATGCTGGCTGCCAAAAACTGCGTTTTAGACCGTTATCAAATTGTGCAATTGTACATGGCGATGGGCGGTATTCCTTACTATTTGGAAGCCATTCAACCGAGTTTGAGTGCAACACAAAATATCCAACAATTATTTTTCGATAAATCTGGTTTATTGAAAAATGAGTTTTTCAATCTCTACCGTTCCCTTTTTCGCAAGTATGATATTTATGAAAAAATTGTGGAAGCCCTTTCAACCAAAACCGAAGGACTGCAGCGGGCTGACATCATCAAACTATCGGGCATCGCCTCTGGTGGCACGCTGACAAGAATTTTATCAGACCTCGAAGAAAGTGGATTCATTACCGCTTATGTATCCCTCGATACCAAACAGAAAAATATCTTATACCGATTATCGGATTATTACACGGCTTTTTATTTCAGATTTATCAAAGATAGCAAATATCAAGGTGAAAATAGTTGGATAAATCTGATTGACAATCCCGTACAAAGAACGTGGCAAGGCTACGCTTTCGAGCAAATCTGTATAGACCACGTTTGGCAAGTCAAAAAAGCCTTAGGCATCAGTGGTGTTCAATCCACAAACGCTTCGTGGAAAGGCAGCACAGATGAAAAATCTGCTCAAATTGACCTACTCATTGATAGACGAGACCAAGTGATTAACCTCTGCGAATGTAAATTTTCAATAGATACTTTTTCAATTGATAAAGACTATTCCGAGAAATTGCGGTCAAAAATTGCCACTTTCAAGACCGTAACCAAAACCAAAAAAGCCGTATTTCTGACTATGATTACGACTTATGGCGTTGAAAAAAATGGCTCTTTGACAATTTTAGCGGTAATTTTGTAAAATGGAAAAAGAGCTATATGAACAAATGATAAATCTCCTTCATCTAAAAGTAGATAG
>JAYTUQ010000400.1:0-16449 GCA_043744455.1 Saprospiraceae bacterium
TTGGAATACAGTACAAGTATCACAATCTAATTTTGTTCTTGATTTATCGTATTGATAAATAGGAATAGTTGGATTTGATTTTAAGATTGCACCCAAAAGGTCACCATTAAAACCAGAGTTATCCGTGATAGGCACGTTATTGTCACGAATTTGAGCCGCTGTCAATTGAACAGCAACGGTCAATTTGTCGTTCATAAACTTTTGCTCGCCATTGAAACGCGCATTGTACCGTTTGATAGCACTGTTCTGGACGATACCTTCTTGATTGATATAACCAAAAGAGAAACGGTAGCTGCCTTTGTCTGTACCACCACCATAAGAAACGTTGTGATTATTTGCCAAACCTGTACGGAATATAACATCCTGCCAGTCTGTGTTACCACCTTGGTTTTGTGCAGCACCTGCAGCAGCGACAAATTCAGTCGCATTCAACAAGTCATACTTCTTAGTGATAGAACTTGCACCCAATGCGTAGTTGTACTCTAAAGTTCCTTTGCCTTTACCTTTTTTAGTAGTAATCAAAACGACACCGTTAGCACCGCGTGCACCATAGATAGCCGTCGCAGAAGCATCTTTCAAGATATCAATCTTCTCAATGTCTTCTGGGCTTAAGAAGTTAAGTGGGTTTTTAGGTGCAGAACTACCTAAACCAGCATCAGATCCTCCCCCAGAAACATCATCACCACTGAGGGGTACACCGTCCACTACAAATAATGGATTGTTACCGCTACGTACGGAAGAAGTACCACGAATACGGACACTGATACCACCACCAGGCTGACCGCTGTTCTGTGTGATGTTCACACCCGCAGCACGTCCTTGGAGCAATTGCTCCACCGAAGTGTTTGTACCTTTGTTAAAGTCCTTTTCAGATACAGAGTTAACCGCACCTGTTGCGTCAACCTTACGGACTGAACCATATCCAACAACGACTAACTCATCTAAAAATGAGCCGCCTTTGAGTTGTACATCTATCACGTTAGATGTCCCAATCGGCACAGTAACATTCGTGTAACCAGTAAATGAAACAGTAAGAGATGTCGCTTTTGCATCTACATCAGAAATGGAGAACTTACCGTCTAAGTCGGTTAAAGCACCTTTTGTTGTACCTGTAATCACGACTGATGCGCCTATGAGAGGCTCTTTGTTGTCGCCATCTGTAACGGTACCTGTGATAGTCCGTTGAGCGATGGCGAAATTGCTCAATGCTGTGAATAACGCCAACAGCACGAGGCTCTTGAAGTTGACTTCAATTTTCATACATTCTTGTTGTTTAGTTAAGAAAAAAGATTTGTTAAAAACTATTTTTTATTGTTAGATAAATTAAAAATAAATCATATCAAATCAAAATAAATTTTACTTCTTTGTTTGTAATTTGGTTAATCAAGATAACTACTATCAAAGGAATATTGTTAAAGTTATATAGTTAAAGTGCATAAATCCTTCTAATTTTGTCGTTTTACTCCCCTTAGTATAATTATATTTTCTGATTAAATTTGAATAGTACAAGCCTTTTTCTGTTAAACTGTGTTTGATTTACAGTAACAGAATGTAAAGTTAGAAATTTGTTTGAAATTCGTATACCTACATTGCTTTTTTTTTGAAAATTTCCATTTTGATAAAACTTTATACTTTGTTTTAAAAACAAAACGCCTATAGGTCTTTCATTTATAATTTATATCTGTCAAAAACGACTACTTTTCACTCTTTTTTATTTTACAACAATTAACAAACATGTCTTTCTGCATCCCTTTTTATTTTTCTTGTCTTCTAATCAAACAAAATTTATAACTTGACCTTTCTATATATCCTATATACTTTATTCACTGCCACCTAACTTTATGTCTAAAACTATGTTGAGAAAAAGCTGCCTAACCATTACATTCCTAATTTTTCATTTTTACTATTGCTTAGCACAGATGCCAGGGGTGTTGATGAGCCGTGGCGCTCAAAAAATTGACATACCTTTTGAACGTCAAGGTAACTTCATTATCGTTAAAGTCATATTCGAAGGCTTATTTCCGCTTAGATTCATCTTAGATACAGGGGCAGAACATACCATATTAACAAAAAAAGAAATTCCAAGCCTCTTAGGTCTTCCTTATGAGCGCACCATCAACCTCATGGGAACGGACATGAAGACCCAAGTCATCGCCCATATTATCCGAAAAGTAAAATTACAACTGACCAATGTTCTTTTTACAAAAGATATAATCGTCCTCGATGAGGATTATTTTCAATTCGATAAATTCGCTGGACTCGAAGTACACGGCATTCTCGGTTCAGAAGCATTTAGGGGCTATGTTGTAAAATTCGATTTTTCAAAACAAATCATTACGCTTTTTGACCCCTCAGTATTTAAGCCTTCTGATTATCGAGATTTTGAAGTATTACCTATTGAAATCATCCGTTCTAAACCCTATTTGACGACGAGTGCCCAAATCCTAACCGACTCAGTTGTACAACTAAAATTACTGATTGATACAGGTGCGGGACTGTCCCTCCTTCTCCACACCTATTCAACGCCAGGGCTGAAACTGCCACAAAAGGTCATCAAAGGCAATATCGGTTCAGGTTTAGGCGGCGAGATTGAAGGCTATGTCGGGCGTATTCGCAGCATAAAAATGGGCAGCAATTTACTCGTCAACCCCATTAGCAATTTTCAAGAACTCAATGTATTGTCTGATTCTGTTTATTTGAATCAACGCAATGGCTTAATCGGGGGTGAAGTATTAAGCCGTTTCAATTTCATCATTGATTTTAATCGGGAAAAACTCTATTTACAAACAAATCGTAATTTCAAATCTAAATTCAACTACGATAAAAGCGGGCTTTTACTCATCGCTGGTGGCGAAAATTTAAGCATCTTCACCGTCCACGAAGTCCTTTCTAATTCGCCTGCATCAGAAGCAGGCTTTCAAAAAGGAGATGAATTGGCTCTTCTTAACTTCATACCTGCTCGTTTTTATAGCCTTGGAGATATCAACCAGAAACTTCAAGGTAAAACAGGTAAAGTCCTTAGCCTAACAATCCTGCGGAATGGTCAAAAATTGAAATTAAAACTCAAACTGCGCGACTTAATTTAACGTCTCTTCTTTTTCTTGGATGTAGGTCGGGGTCTTTGAATGTGGTCAACCAATTCATAACGCCGTTCAAAAACCCGCGTATTATTTCGATCATCAGTCAAGGTAATTTTCAATACATGCTCCCCCTCAGTATTTGAAGGGTAAGGCACATCTTCCAACCGACAATAAAGTAAATCGTATTTGCCATCTAACTCCATCATAATCCATTTACCATCTATTTCAGCGCGATAACGTAACGGTCGACCCTCGATATTATCCCTAATTCGGAATGCTAAACGACTTGCTTTTGTCATTTTCTCGCCAAAATTAACTGTTGTAATGGTTGGCGGTACTTGGTCAACCTCTATCGAATAATTGCCAAACCGACTGTTTTTAGCTGTCAAAAACCCTTTATTGTCCCATACCCCTCCGCAGGTATATGTGTGACTGTCTTCACGTGTACAATACGCGATGAATGCTTTACTTCTTAAGGAATCAGGTAAGTTTTGAGGTTTCAAGGCTATTTTAAATTCATAATGTACAGGGGTTCCGACATCATGAAGCTGATACGTTTGGGAATATTGCCCCCCCTCAGTAGGTGTGACCCCAAACCGCGCATAAACATCTTCATAAAAGCAGCCTTTTGGAAAATTGAACTCCGCTACATCATTAGGTTTGATGATACTCTGATTATCAAAAGGAAATAAATAGGTATAAGGCTTTGATACAGAGGCAATTATCTGTGGTTTTGCACGTGCCACAAACGAAAAGGTCGTCTTATTGCCTGCTACATCTGAAGCTATTAATGTGATATTTTGACAACATGAATCCGTTGCTGTCGCCTGTTGCATCGCTATCACACCATTGTTTTGTAACGAATCGTACATCGAAAGCTTATCACCGCCTAAACGAAAAGCACGATGATAGAAAGTACGACGGACATTTTGTTCATAATAATCAATATGGGCATTAATATAACGGGTTTCATCAAAACTAAACTTTTCCACTTTGAAATGATACTTTGACTTGTTGTTTGCCAATAATTCCAAGCTAAATATACCATTTTCACCTGAATTGCCGCCTTGCCTATCCGTCGCTTTCACGGCGAAAGCCACATTCGGGGCGGCTACGTCAAGCGTATCACCTGCAAGAGCGTATTCAGTAGCTGATTTTTTAACCATATTCATATAACGGGTGCCAATCACTTCTTTTTTATCATTTAAAAGATAGACTTTCAAACCGTTAAATGTAGGAGAAACGTCGTCGGTCACACTGAACCCAAAAAGAAGCGGATTTACAGCTTTTTCAGACTGCGTCTCTCTAATTTCAAAATGCAAATGTTGCCCAAATGAATGTCCTCGATTGCCCATCGTGGCTATTTGCTGCCCTTGCTTTATGGGGATATCTGTGGGTGACAAAGCCAAATCCTGTTCAAAACTTTCCGTTTCGTATTGTTTTTTTCTTAAAAAAGCCAAAATTTCACTTGAAAAAGAGTTCAAATGACCATAAACGGTTGTAAAACCATTCGGATGTGCAATATAAACCGATTGACCGTAGCCCCCTTCTTGCGTCCGAATCCGCGCCACATAACCCTCTGCTGCTGCAAATATGGGCTCATTGCCACTTCGCGTCGGCGTAATGTCAATACCCGAATGAAAGTGACCAGCCCGCAATTCGCCAAAAGTGCCACTCAAAACCAAACGACCATCAACAGGTGACGAGAAATAATCCTTTGGATACTGAGGGGGAGCAAAAACAATCGTCTCCGACGGTTTCTCCGTATAAAATGAAGTAAAAAGCAAAATGGAACAGGTAAAGAGAAAGTGCTTCATATCAGGCAATGATGAGTTTTGAATTTAGAGTTTGAGTTTTTAAAATTGCAAACCATTGTTAATCAATTCTTTAAACATCACAATATGCACAACTTTATACTCACGATTATGGAATGAGCAAAGATAAGTCATTCATCCTTGAAAAAGAAAAACCGAAGCCTTCAAAAAAACTTCGGTTCACAATCCCCACAATGTTCTAATTTTTCAAAGTCTAAACTTATCATGTATTAATGATGCGAACACAGGCTTCGGTTTGAGAATTGTACAAGAATTTGTAGACGACAACAGCAGCACTTTTGAAGCCCACAGCGTTGAAAATAAAGAAACAGCACTTACTTTTACGGTTAAAGCTGCCTAAATGATTATTTATTCAAAAAAAGTTTGACAAAATTACTATTACTACATTCTCTTTCGATAAGTTTGCAACGACAAAAATAAAAAAAATACTGTTTTGCTGAAACCATTAATTGCCATATCATTCCTGCTTCTGTTGCTGTTCAATGCGTTCGGCTACTATTTGCTGTTCGGTTATGAGCAAGCACAGGCACGGCAAAATTCAGTTCAAGCCCTTCAAGAAATACCCCAATCAGCGTTTATGGTCGTAAAAATGCTTGTTTCGCCTTATGCCCATGTCGAAGACCGTGATTTCGAATACGTTCAAGGTGAATTTAAACGCGAGGGCAAAACCTATAATTTTGTCAAAAAACGCATCGTCAATGACTCACTCGAATTGTACTGCCTTAACAACCAACGGCAAGACCAATTGACAGCTCGCTTCAATGACTATGTAAAAGAAAATTTTTTGAATAGTAAAAACACCTCAAACTTACCAACCAAACAAATGCTTAAATCTTTCCTCAAAGATTATTTGCCAAACGATATTTATGTTCTTGTTGATTGTTCCCCAATCAAAACGTCCGAGTGCTCCAAAATTACAATTGCACCCAGCAGTGCCTTAATGGCTCCTTATTTATCGCTTCATTCTCCACCACCCAACGTGGTTTAATGTCACTTTTCAGGCAAAATGTAACGCATTTTGGTAGCCTTTGATGGGTCTACTTCTGAATAGGTATGTGCTTGGTCTTGAGCAAATGTTATTGCTGAATGCCGTTTACGAACCGCTCATAAGTCGTTACTGGTCGATAATCGTCATCAGCTCTTGTTGAAAACAGCTTTCTATCAAGGCGTTGTAAAAAAACAAGACAGCAATTATTGACAAGGACCTACTTCTATACCGTTACAGATTGTCCTTCCTCCACTTTTAAAAAAATCTAAGTAGGAAGAACAAATTAATTAATAAAATACTGAGGGGGTGTAAACTATTGATTTTTCAATGGCTATAACCTGCGTCAAGTTTGAGACTTGACACAGGCTATTATCAATTTATTTGTTTTTAATACTTAAAAAATTCATTTACCGCACTCATAAGCGGGTCATCTTAAATAATCGAGGTATCGTTTGTTTTATAATTCATTGTCATAAAATCATTTACCGAAATGACTAACGACAATTATTGACAAATGACTACAATTATATGATAATCAAATATTTAGAATTATGAAAAAAAATTACTCTTATAAAAAACTTGTTTTTCTCTTCGTTTTAGCAACCTATTTCCAAGCCGCAGCGCAATCACCAACTGACGGATTGATGATGCCAAAAGGCAGTTTGTGCACCGTAGTTGGCTACACCAACAGCAGTTGGGATAACTACTGGGAAGGCGAAAAAAAACGCAGCAACAGCAATCTCGGCACATTCACATCGCAAAACGTGATGCTTATGGGCGCATTAGGTCTGACCAATAAATTGAACCTTATGGTCGGTTTACCTTATGTTTGGACTTCTTCAAGTGCCAGTTATTTGTCTGGACAAAAAGGTTTTCAAGACTTATCAGCTTGGTTGAAATACCGAATCGTCGAAACCAAAGGCAATTTTGGCGATATTAAGGTCTTTGCAACGATTGGCGGTTCCATACCCACAACAAATTATATCGCAGATTTTTTACCGTTTAGCATTGGTTTACGCACCAAAACAGCATCGGGTCGGCTCATTGTCAACTACTTGAAAAGCGGTTTTTATCTCAATGCACAAGGCGGCGCAACACTTCGGAGCAATGTCAAAATTGACCGTAACTCGTTCATTTTCAATAACAAACTCTACGAAAGCGATGTCATGCCCGTACCGAATGCGGCTGATGGTAGCTTAACATTGGGTTATTTGAGTAGCCGTTTCCAAACGGCTGTTTCGATTGATAAATTTGGTTGTTTGTCAGGCGATGATATTCGATACAATGATGCCCCTATTTTGACCAATAATATGAAATCAACGAGCCTGAATTGGTTCGGTCGGGTCAACTTAGGGCATCTGTCATTCATTGTCAATGCTGGAAAAGTCTTGAAAGGTCGGAATATCGGTGAATCAACAAGTTTCGGCGGCAGTGTGCTGTACTGGTTTCAAGTTTTTGATAAAAACAAAGCCGAAGCGAATTGATAAGTAGTCATCAGTTCTACTTATAAAAAACACATCCTTTTAAAATCATAAATTTCATATAAAATGAAAAAATTCAATACTTTATATAGCAAAATTACAATCATTGCATTGCTTTTTGTCTCGATACAGGCTTGCAACAAAACCATTGACAGCGCAGAATCAGACGCATATACCCCCCTCAGTATAGACGAAAATGGCAGCACTTGGAAACCAATTCTCGTGACAAGTGGGACTGATATTACGGTTGTGACGCCCTCTGCAACCACTTCGGCAGAATATCAAGCCGAATTAACGGCTGTGAAAACATCGGTGACAAATGCGACATCGGACCAAAAAACGGCTGTCAAATATTGGGGTAAAGGCGGTACAATTCGCTGGAACGAAATTGCCCGCGACATAGCTGCACAATACAATATTCCACCCAATTACAACGCAGATGGTACATATCCCGCGCCCGATGCCAACAATCCATTGGCTTATCCACGTTTTCCGTTTTGCAATCCACCGTATGCGGCTCGTGCATTTGCCTTATTGAGTGTCGCACAATACGATGCGTTGGTTGCCACTTGGAAATATAAAAGCCAATACAAACGTGCCGCACCTTACAAAACAGATGCGACCATCACCCCCTCAGTACCCAAGTCAGATTTGCCTTCTTATCCGTCCGAAGATGCCGTTATTGCTGCTGCTTCGCGTGAAATATTGAAATTTTTATTCCCTGGCGAAGCCCCTGTGCTTGAGGCAAAAGCCATAGAGCATAAAAGTAGCCGCCTTTGGGCAGGAGCCAATGTACAAAGTGATATTGACGCAGGCGAAGCCTTAGGCAAAGCCGTGGCTGCCAAAATCATTGCTTATGCCAAAGCAGACAATATGGGCAAAGCCAATGCCCAAGCAGACTTCCCTAAACTCCGCGAAGATGCAACTAAACGTGGCATTACGACACAATGGACGAGCCTTGATATACCCGTTCGTGCACCGATGCTTCCTTTTTTCGGCAACGTAAAAACATGGAATTTCGACAGCGCCACAAAAGTAGCCATTCGCCCCGCCGCACCACCTGCCGTTGGAAGTGCCGATTTTACAAAAGCCTTAGACGAATTGCGGTCATTAGCTAAAAGCCGCACCCGCGAACAATTCAGAATTGCCGCTTATTGGGCAGATGGGCCGGGTACTTATACACCGCCCGGTCACTGGAACAGAACAGCGACGGAGTTGATTTATAAAAACAAATTCAGCGAAATCCGCGCTGCACGTACACTTACGCTTGTCAATACGGCTATGGAAGATGCGGGTGTCGTATGTTGGGATGTCAAATACTACTATTTGTTGCCACGTCCAACACAAATTGACGCAGCCGTCACGACTTCGACAGGTATCCCGAATTTCCCTGCTTTTACATCAGGGCATTCGACATTTTCAGCAGCGGGTGCAACCGTTTTGAGTTATATTTTCCCTTCCGAAGCCAGTAAACTCAATGCCCTTGCTACCGAGGCTTCCGTATCACGCATTTATGGCTGCATACACTATCGTTTTGATTGCGAAATTGGCTTAACGCATGGTAAAAAAGTAGGTGAATACGCTGTTAATAGAGGTAAAGTAGATGGTTCGGGGTTATAAATGACATTCAGAATGATGTATCGGATATTTTTAAAATATCCGATACATTCTACCAGTACCCCCTCAGTATTCGAATGTAAAATCAATCCGGTAAATGATGAAAAAACTATTTTACGCCAGTGTTCTCAGCCTCATACTCTTAGAGTTTGCCAATGTTTATTTCATAATGCCTATGCCAGGTAGCCAAGAAATGAACAGTATTAATTTAGCTTATTTTCTATACACCTGGCGATGGGTTTGGCGGGGTATTTTGGGTGTTTTCATCATTTTAAGTTTTAAACAAGCATTTAATCAGTCAAAAATTTTCTCATTACTTTTTGTCATAGGTTTAGTTGCAGTTATTTATACCATCAATTTTAAGATGGCTGCCGATACCATGTTTCTTCAAACGAGCAACCTAGTCATGAAAAATGCCTTAGAAAACAAAGTGGATACCAGCCGAATCATTATAGGTATTCAGTACAACGGGCAAACAAAAGCTTATCCGATTCAGTACCTCGGCTACCATCACCAAGTATTCGATAGCATTGATAACAAATCCATTATTGTCACTTATTGCACTGTATGCAGAACAGGGCGCGTGTTTGGTGCGATGATAAATAATCAAAAAGAAAGTTTTAGATTAGTCGGCATGAATCATTTTAATGCCATGTTTGAAGATAAAACCACCAAAAGTTGGTGGCGACAAGCAACAGGTGAAGCGATTGCAGGTATGTTAAAAGGTCAAGTTTTGCCCGAGTTGAGTAGCTCACAAATGGCTTTAAAACAATGGCTTTAAATTTAGACGCTTTCACTGCGTTCAGTATGACAAGAATGACTTTGCCACAGTAAAATATTCAGAAAGCCAATTGTATAAATGAGGCTTAAAGCCTTTTTTACTGAGGGGGGTATCTAATCATCATGTTTCGGATAAACCAACCCAATTTCTTTACGCACCATATCCAGCAGTTGTATCAAGTCCAAACTAAATTGATGGGTCATAATGGGGCTTTCTAACAAATTGGTTTTGAGGCAGTTTGTTACATGTGCTGCTTCAAATTGATAACCATGACCGTCGAAAGGCATATTAAATGTCTCAACCGTTCGGTCTCCACTTTCGAGCACAATCGTTTTGGGATGATGGAACGGCGTCGGAATATGAATAATACCTTTTTCTCCATAAATCAATGCCTCAATGCGCGAATGGTGCATCATAGATGAATGCCCCATAAAGATTGCGCCATCATCATATTGGAAATTAACGGCACATGAATAATCTACACCCGTTTCCCCCATTGCTGCCAATGCCTGTATTTTAGATGGCTTTCCAAATACCGAAAGTGCCAACATAATGGGATAAATGCCAATATCGAGCAAAGAACCGCCACCTAACTCGTGACTGAACGCTCGACCATTCAAATCATAAGGGAATTTTGCACAAAAATCGGCTTTTATACTGAGGGGGCGTCCGATAGCTCCCGATGACACCAATTCCAGAGATTTGCGGAAAGCGGGAACAAATTGTGACCACATGGCTTCCATAAAAAAGGTATAATTGGTACGTGCGGTGTCAATCATTTTTTGCACCTCTTTAGCATTCATTGCCAAGGGTTTTTCGCATAAAACAGGGATTCTACGCTTTAGACACATCATGGCAACCGAATAATGTAAAACATGGGGTGTTGCCACATAAACAACATCGAGATGAGGGCAATTCAAAATCGCTTCGTAACTGCCAAAAGCGTATTGTACATGATACTGATCCGCAAATGCGCTCGCCCTTTCACGGTCAGTGGATGCAACGGCATGAAGTTTGGCATCTGGTACTTGCCTGAGGTCTTGAGCAAATTTGTGGGCAATTTTACCCAATCCAATAATGCCCCAATGTATTTTCGTTTTCATAGATATAACGTAGTTTCAAACAAAAATAGGAATGAATTTTTGGAAACCAAGTTTTTATGCCTTTTCTATCAACTTTAGGTAATTTATTTTGTTTTTTTGCATCCAAATTTAAAAAAATCATTATGCTCAACTTCATTGCTTTTTTACTTTTTCTCATTGTTTTCGCGGTAACGGCTTATTATATTTTTTCGATGGCGAAGCAACATGTCACCAATCAACATCAAGCACGATTGATAGATTTGCAACAACAACGTACACAACCCACGCTGTCGCTGCGGTTACAGGCTTGCGAGCGGCTCATTTTGTTGTGTGAACGTATTTCAATTCCCCATCTCATTAGCCGTCTCCGTACTGAGGGGTCATCAGTGAATGACTTGCGTATGGCAATGTTGATTGCCATCCAACAAGAGTTTGAACACAACATTACACAACAACTGTATGTTAGCGAAAATTTGTGGAACATAATTATTTTGTCTCGAAACAATACTGCAGATATTGTCAATATGGTTGCCGAAAAATTGGATACTCAGGCTGATTCGAGTTTGCTCATCAACGAATTGTTTAATTTTTTAAGGGAACAATCAAGTGATTTCATATCGAAAGCCCAAGCAGCCATCCGTCAAGAAGTGGCGGGAATGATGTGAGGCATGGGCAATACTTTGTATTCTACAATTTTTCATTTGATTTTGTGCTAACACACACCTTAAATTTGCATTTTATAAACTTAAATATCATTATTTATAAATTAAAATTTGAATCAAACCATGTTAAAAGAACTTTTAGCACCCCTCAGTATGGCAGCCCTTTTAGCCATCGGTTGTAATAAATCAACCCAATCAACGGCAGGAACGACGACAAAAAAAGAAATGTCTGAGGAAGAAGCTTACCGTACTTTCAAGTCTAAAGAATCAGATGGTAAAACTTTTGGTGAAAAAGTGACACCTACAGGTGCTATTTCCTACGATGCGATGCTGGGCAAAATGGTCAAAACAGACAAACTCGAAAACGTAAAAGTAACAGGTACTGTCGGTGCTGTGTGCAAAGCAAAAGGCTGTTGGATGAATATTGCCAGCGATAAAGGTGCAGAACCGATGTTTGTTCAGTTTAAGGACTATGCTTTTTTTATGCCTAAGGACTTAGCAGGTAAAAAGATTATGATGTCGGGCAATGCTTTCAAAGAAGTGACCTCTGTTGAAAGCCTACGCCACTTTGCTCAAGATGAAGGCAAATCAAAAGATGAAATTGCTAAAATCACAAAGCCGAAAGAGGAAATGAAATTTGTCGCAAGCGGTGTTATTATACTTGACTAATTGAAAGATAAATGATGAAGAATGAATATTTAACCTATGCTTAGAGTTTCCTCATTCATACTTCACCATTTATCTCTACTATTTATATTTAAAAACAAACATGCTGTGAACTATACGACTGCTAAAACATTTATTCTCAAAGAGTTAGAGGCTCTCCCGCCTTCATTGACTTATCATGGAAAACACCATACCCTCGATGTTTTGAGCGTTGCCGAAAGTTTATGTGTCGCTGAAGGCGTACCTTATAAGGAGACTGTATGGATAATGACGGCTGCTTTACTCCACGATAGCGGTTTCCTACGGCACTATCATGAGCATGAAAAATACAGTTGCCAAATTGCTCAAGAAACATTGCTGCAGTTCAATTATACTGAGGGGGACATTCAACGTATATGTACGATGATAATGGCGACTAAAATCCCTCAATCACCACTTGATTTTTGCTCGAAAGTCCTTTGTGATGCCGACCTGGATTATCTTGGACGCAATGATTTTTATATTATTGGGCAATCCCTTTTCTCTGAATTAAAAACATGGAATTTGGTAGAAACTAAGGAAGAGTGGAACGAAATACAAATTCGTTTTCTTGAATCTCATGAGTTTTTCACTAAAACGAGTCAATACGCAAGAACACCTTGTAAAAAGGAACATTTGGAAAGATTACAAAAAAATAATGAAAAAAATAAATGACAGGCAGCACATTTAGAAAGGGAAACGTTTTTATGTCGGTTTGATGACTCAAATATGTTGCTGAAAAGAAGCAGCCCCCTGATTCAACCCTCACTAGAATGTATGAAAAAAAGTTATAAATCTTAGAAAATTTAGGGATAACTCTTCCAGTTATCTTTAAATTTTCAAAAACGGGGGCTGCAGTCTTTTTTCAGTTATACTTGAATGCCAAAATTACTCTTTTCCTTTGTCAAAATCAATGTCTTGACAATTTTTCTGCATATTATTTTTTATATTATTTACTTCCCTTCCTATATTAGGCTGGACTTCTCTATCTTTTTTAAAAAAAATTACGCCTTCCTTTCTTTAAAAATGGAAAAGTTATATCTTTGCGCTCGCTAAACTCAATGGCGCGGTAGCTCAGTTGGTTAGAGCACAGGATTCATAACCCTGAGGTCGGGGGTTCGAGCCCCCCCCACGCTACAAGGTTCTCAAAACGCAAACGCAACTCATTGATATCAAATGAGTTGCGTTTTTTTATTTTCAGTAAGAAGCCATGTATTTCATCTCGGATTGAAAAAACCCACACTCGCACCTACCCAATCTTTATCTTTATTGTAACGCACACCCACCATAATACCTTTACTTAGACGGATAAGATTATTGACAACTTTTGGTCGTGCCCACCCTTCTTTCCAAACCATCAACATCCGAATTTCGATTTTAGCAGATTCTGTTGGCGTTTCAATAGCTGCGACGTAATTGACTTTCTCTTGTAAGATATGATTTGAACGGTCATCCACCTCGTCTAAATCCTTTCGAGTAATATTTATTTTCACTCCTTGCCCACTATAAGAAAAAAGAGGCTTCAAAACATAGTTTTCTAAATCCTTTGGATATTCCGTCAGTTTATCAAGGAAATAAGTTTTAGGAATAAACTCACTTTTCAAAAACGGTAAAGTATACTTCGAAACGCGGAAAAACCAATTCGGATGCCCTATCCATACCACATCAAGGTCGTCTGTAAAATTAAAACCAAAAGTCAAATCACGTCTTTTGTCCAATTCATCAAAAATGACGCGGTTATATATTTTTTCTATGCGAATTAGATCACCCGCTTCATTTCTATAAAACAATTGCCTACCCTGTTTAATAACTTTTGTCAAACATAAAATCTTGATACCCAAATATTTAGCTGTTCCTAAAAAATCAATCAAAGTATTTTGTTTTTCTGGTTCAACCTCTAAAAGCACAACATTTTCAGGATTCGAATCGCCAACAATAACCTCTCGCATCATGTTGAGATACCCCTCAGTATCCAAGCCCTCAAAAAGAGGTGTCATAGTCTTTGGAATACCCTCAAAATGTTTTTTATAGCCTTCTGCCAAATCATTTTGAAAGAAATAAAGGGAAGGAAAACCTTGCATTTCAATGAGTTTTGGCACTAATTCACCTTCATTGCCTTCACAAATACCAAAATCTAAGACAAGAAAAGTGGGATGTGCGTCTTCATTTGGCACACGATGTTCGGGCTTCATAGACCCCTCAGTCATATCCTTAAAATCAGGTCTGACAATCACATCAACAATATCATCACAAGCCTGTAAGAGTTTATCCCGGAAATCATCGGGCATAAAAACAGGCGTTTCACCAATCCGAAACGGTGGTTTATGGTCGTAAAGACTGTAAAGATGCTCAAGAAATGCGGCGTATTTAGTCTCTGAAAAAGCATGGTTATAGGCTTCTCGTAATTTTGGAATCATTGGTTATTTCTATTTTATGTGTCAAAATATTAAATTCAAGCTTCACCAATGCTACCTTTTATGGTCAAAATAGCATCATTCATGAAATTCGGTAAAATGGTTTTATGTGTCAAATTGATTTTTTGTTCGTTCTCTAAATCAGAAAGCATTGCTAGCCATTTTTCCTCGCCATAGTCTTTTATAACTTGCGCCTTGCGTTCAGGGTCATGGAAATGTGTCAACATACCATCTCCATCTGCTTCGGGATGAAATTGAGTGCCAAAAAACTGTCTTGAAAAACGAATGGCCATAATCGCTCTCGGTAAATTGACGTGCGGACGCTCTTTTTCTAAAGCAACAATTTTAAAACCACGCTCTTTGAGGTAATCTTTATTGGCATTTACAACTTGCCAATCGCGAAAATCAGCAATCCAAAACGGATTTTGAAGTCCTTTAAAATAAAGTTCATTCTCTCCTATATCGGTTTTATCGCAAGGAAAAGTACCAAAAGACCTTGAAACACGCTGTTTTATGCTCCCTATTTTGAAATGCTGACACGCCAATTGGAACGAATGGCAGATGAAAAACACAAATTTCGGCTTTATTACTGAAGGGATATTGTTGTGTTCCCAAAGGTCTTGAATCAGTGCAAAATAGGCGACATCCCAACCGCCTTCAAAATCGAAAGGGCTGCCCGGTCCACCTGACGACAAATAAATATCGAAACTCGTATCAGGTATTTCTTTCTTGAAACGAACATCAAATACTTCGTAAGTAAGAACTTCGCCATACGATTCAACAAGTCGTTTAAGATAAAGCATACTGCGATTGGGCACATTATTATTAAGGTCTAATATAGCAACACGTAAAGGTTTTTGCATGTTAAATGCGTGGTTTTGATTGATTTAAGAATAAAAATGAAAAATATTAATTGGTTTGAAGGCACAAAGGTAAGATTTAAAGCCCAAAAAAATGGTTCAGATTAAGGAACTATGCTTTCTAATGGGAAAAAGAATTTACTTTTCGGCTTAAAATCTGAATTATGAAAAATTTTAATTACGTTTTCTTTTTTGTCCTACTCATTGACCTTATAGCTCGAGCGATGCACTGGCAAATAGTGGAATACTTTTTCAAACCTTTATTGATGTTTTTGCTTGGCTTTTATTTTTTTCGGTCAGTTGTACTGAGGGGGGCAAAACAGCATCAATTTATTTTTGCAGCGATTATTTTTAGTTTGATTGGAGATATTTTTTTGATGTATGAAAGCTTTTTTATACAAGGTTTAGGCGCATTTTTAATTGCCCATGTCTTTTACATCCTTGCTTTCAGACCTGAAGCATCGCGTTTTTTTTCAAAAAAGGAGCTTTATCTTCCTGCTATAGCCGTCTTGGTTTATGGTGCTATTTTAATCGGTATTGTACTACCAAATGTCGGTTCTGCCTTGAAAATACCGATAATTGTCTATTCTATGACCATTTTAATCATGTTGTTGACGACGTTACATCGTTTTCGCAATGTTTCGGCTGTCTCTTTCAAGTATATTTTGATAGGTGCCTCGCTGTTCGTCCTTTCAGATAGTATGATAGCGATAAGTAAGTTTGTAACGCATTTCCCAATGGATGATTTACTCGTCATGGCAACTTATGGGGTTGGTCAGTATTTGATTGTCATCGGTTTTTTAAAAAATGTAAAAAAAGGATTGGATGGCAATTAAATTTCACATACCTCCGTTACTACCCCAAAACAATTGGCTCTGTGACAATTTTAGCGGCAACTAATTTTTGAACGCAAAACATCTTGCTCTAAAGTGTTCAAAATTAGTCATATTAAAGGTGAATCTTTT
>JAYTUQ010000401.1:0-1068 GCA_043744455.1 Saprospiraceae bacterium
GTAAAATCCTTATCCAAATCGTACTTTACAAGGTAAGTCAATATCTCAACACCTTCAATGACTTCTTGACTTTCAACGATGAAAGGATTGGTGATTCTGTTGTTGACAAAAACCAAATAAACGCCTGTTGTCAAACCGAGACTGTTGATATAGTAAGCTAATTGCTGTTTCCCTTTTCGGAAGCGCACCAAATCGTAATAAATTTTACTTTCAATGACACATTCCTCCCCCGCAATATTGATGAGCAAATCGCTACGCCCTAAGGCAACATGGGCTTCAAGGTAACTTTTGCCTTCGACGGCTAACAAAAAGGCTTGAATATAGGTCTCAAAACTGTACATCAAAGCCGCTTCACGCAGACCTTTAGCTTTGCCTTGGGCATCGTATTCAATAAAATAACGGAAACCCCGCTTCTGTGCATACGCTTGATATTCCCGAATGATTTTGTCAATATTCAGTTTTTTATCCGCCGTCAAATACTTTTCTAACCATATATCGCCTTGTATCATTTCGGCTTCGCCGTTCATTATCGGATAAAAATACTTTTGTAGCCGCTTTTTGTACAATGGCACCCAAAACATGATATTACCGTCGCTGCCTTTTTTTATCAATCCATTGATGAAAAAAAAGCGTACATGTTCTTTGTCAATATCAAACTTTACTTTGCGCTCCAAAAACAATAATTCTTCTAAAAATTTTTGATGCTGTTTGGCTTTGTTAATAACATTTGCCACGTTTTTATCTAAGGCTTCATATAAATACCAATTTTCAACAATCAAATAATCTGCATAATCAATAACGGGTTTGTCATTGAACAGTTCTGTCAATTTAGCGCCAAAGCCATTGACCAAACCCGGTTGCCCTGCCGTAATATCATATATTTTTTCTTTTACTGAGGGGTCAAACAATTGCCCTGTTTCTATTTCATGTTGACCTAACAAGTCAAAAACTTCTTCTTTGCTGAAATAATCAATTTGCAAACTATCTGAAATATTGAATGGGCTGGCATTGTCTTGAACGACACCTGTGATATTACTCACGCCAACGAAAATGACAGATTTTAAAGCA
>JAYTUQ010000402.1:0-16338 GCA_043744455.1 Saprospiraceae bacterium
TGATGTCGAAGTCCAAAGCTATCTATTTTACCCTTTTTTTTTGCTTTTTTTTACCCAAATCCTAACAACACACGCCCTCTGTTCTTAACGGACTATTGAAAATAGTTATAGTTAAAAAATATAATAATAGAATCATATAGTAATGTTTGGCGCAAAATACACAGCCATTTTAAGATTTCAAAAGTAACAGCATTTTTACCGTTCGACTATTTTAATCATAATGACATATAAGACGATTTGTTACTCTCTGACTTTCATGTACCTTTGCTTTATGAATCACCGATTGATTTATTCGTAAACGTTTTTTTGATTTTAGATAATCTTTTTTATAACGCTGATTCATAGTGAATTAGACAATAGAAACTCAAACAAAATTTATAAAACATTGTTTTTCAATATTTTGAAAACCTTGGCTAAAACTAACTTGGAATTAATACATTCATTTTTATGATAATAACAGCACAACAATTAGCAGACTTGCTGGGCGGAACTGTCGAAGGAGACCCCTCAGTAACAGGTGTACGTCCAGGTAAAATAGAAGCAGCAGTAGAAGGGGACATTTGTTTTCTCGGTAATGACAGATACGAAGAACACGCTTACACAACAACGGCATCTATTCTCTTGATTTCCAATACTTTCAAACCTCGCCGCCCTATAAAACCGACATTGATTCGGGTAGAAAATGTCTATGCCTCATTGGCTTTTTTGCTTGAAAAATTTGGCGCTGAAGAGAAACCTGCACCGACTATTTCTAAACTCAGTTCCATACACCCCTCAGTAAAATTGGGTCAAAACGTTACGATTGGTGATTTTGTCGTCATCGAAGAAGGTGCTGATATTGGCGACGATGTGGTGCTTTGTCCACAAGTTTTTATAGGAAAAAATGCTAAAATTGGTCAAAATACACTGCTTTATCCCGGTGTTAAAATTTACAAAGGCACGCAAATTGGTGAAAGATGCGTCTTTCATGCGGGTGTTGTGATTGGTTCTGATGGTTTCGGTTTTGCGCAACAAGCGGACGGCACATATAAAAAAATCACCCATACAGGCATCGTTATTATTGAAGACGAAGTAGAAATCGGCTCTAATACAGTCATTGATTGTGCAACAATCGGCGCAACAATCATCAGACGTGGGGTTAAATTAGACAATTTGATACAAATTGCCCATAATGTAGAAGTGGGTGAAAATACAGTCATTGCCGCGCTTACAGGCATAGGTGGCTCGACAAAAATCGGTAAAAACGTCCGTGTCGGCGGACAAACAGGCTTTGCGGGACATCTCCAAATTGGTGATAATGTTCAGATTCAAGGGCAATCGGGTGTTTCCAATCATCAAACCGCAGGGTCAAAGCTGTATGGTACGCCTGCTTTCGATTATCACAGTTATTTGAGGTCTTTTTCTGTTTTCAAAAAATTACCCGCCCTTGCCAAAAAAGTACAAGACTTGGAAAAGTTGATAAAAAAGTAATACGGTTAAGAGAAAATGGATAACGGATAGCGGAAAATGGATAATCTAAAACAGGGGTAATGTGTAAATGAAACTTCCTAAATTAGGCAAACCATTTTCAATTGAGTATAGTATAAAAATTAACGAATACACGAATAGCCATTGACACATAACGGATAACCAACATGAACCGCTTACTGATAGAAATAAAAGCCCGTTGCACCGACCCCCTCAGTATTGAAGCAATATTGAAGGCTCAAAATGCGGAATTCAGAGGAATGGACCATCAAATAGACACCTATTTTCGGGTAACGACAGGGCGGCTAAAATTGCGGGAAGGAAATATCGAAAATACGCTCATTCACTACAATCGTCCCAACCAATCTGAACCCAAACAAAGCGATGTGACCCTGTTTAAAACGCCTACAGAAGCCGCCGCTTTGAAGAAAATATTGACTGATTCGATGGGCATTTTGACAGTTGTGAATAAAAAACGAAGCATTTATTTTATCGAAAACGTCAAATTTCATATTGATGAAGTCCTCGGTTTAGGTCATTTTGTTGAGATAGAAGCCATCAATTCTGAAAACATAAACACCGTTTTAAGCCCCGAAGCTTTGCAAAAACAATGTCGTTTTTATATCCAGCTGTTCAATATTCAAAAATCTGATTTACTATCCAATTCGTATAGTGATATGATACTGAGTTTGCAAGAGACCTTGCACTATGACTCGGATTTTGATTTTGACCTTTAAAATAAACGACAATGTTTCGATTCATAATCCTTTTTACATGCCTTTCTTGGCAATGCACAAAAAAATCGTCCCCCTCAGTAACAGACCCGATAACGATGAGTAAAGACTCGACTTTTTCTTACCTCGCTTTAGGCGACTCCTACACCATTGGTGAAAGCGTCAAAGAAGCAGAACGTTTCCCCAACCAATTGGCAGACAGTTTGGCAGCGGAGGGTATAAAATTTAGTGCCGTCAAAATAGTCGCTAAAACTGGCTGGACGACCGATGAACTTGATAATGGCATCAATGCCGCTGGATTGACGAACAACAATTACGATATGGTGACATTGCTGATTGGTGTCAATAACCAATATCGTGGACGCTCTGTTGAGGACTACAAACCGTCATTTACTGCCCTTTTGCGACGGGCTATCCAATTTGCAGGGGGTAAAAAGGAACGTGTTATCGTTGTATCGATTCCCGATTACGCCTATACACCTTTTGGTCGTGGACAACAATCCATCAGCGAAGGCATTGACCAGTTCAATGCTGCTAATGAAGCGATTACCAAAGCCATGGGGGTTGCTTACGCTCAAATAACACCCATTTCAAGGCAAGGACTTAATGACCCGAGCCTTGTCGCAGGTGATGGTTTGCACCCTTCGGGCAGGCAATATGGACGTTGGGTCGGTGTTATAAAACCGATTGCAAAAGCCTTTTTTAAGTAACATTATTTTTTAACATTATTTTTTTTAACACGAATTACACGAATTACACGAATTAATCAGATGTAATTTTTTTAATTTGTGTAATTTGTGTAATTCGTGTTAGATATTTTGAGTAATACTTTTAATTTGTGTAATTCGTGCAATTCGTGTTAGCTATTTTGAGTAATACTTTTAATTCGTGTAATTCGTGTTAGCTATTTTAACTAATTTTCACCCACATTCATTCAAACATGACCATCGAAAAAGCCCAACAAACTGTTGACGAATGGATAAAAACCATTGGTATTCGGTACTACAACGAGTTGACCAATATGGCAATATTGACGGAAGAAGTCGGCGAAGTCGCGCGGCTGATGTCACGGCTGTATGGCGAGCAATCGTTTAAAACGCCTAAATTGGCAGCCACGGCAAAAGAAGATTTAGCGGACGAAATGGCAGATGTTTTGTTCGTTTTAATTTGTTTGGCTAATCAAACAAATGTAAATTTGACCGCTGCTTTAGAAAAAAATTTGGATAAAAAGACGAAGAGAGATAAAACACGTCATGCCCAAAACGAGAAACTAAAGTCGTAAGCCGTGCAAAATACCAATTGAAAAAACAGTATAAATCTGAAATATGAATTTAACACAACGTAACCTTGCCATTACTTTCACACTGATTGTGGCAGGTGCAATTATTTGGTATTTCCATGATATCGTCGCTTATGTGCTCATTGCATGGATTGTTTCAATGCTGGGGCAGCCTTTTATGCGTTTTCTTTATATGCGCGCCCGCATTGGCAAACGGCATTTACCCCCCTCAGTATCTGCTCTGTTGGTATTGTCATTTTTTATTTTTATCATCTTTTCGTTGGTTTCTATTTTTGTTCCACTTATAGCAGTTCAAGCCGATAATTTATCAAAGATTGATTACGTAGCGTTCACCAATGGGCTTCAACAACCCATCCAACAACTTACAAATTGGGGTCATAAGTTTGGGTTAATCAAGCCCAAAGAAGATATCCTTATTGCCTTGCAACATTCATTTTCCGCTTGGTATTCTCCTTCCCTTGTCAGTGATTATTTTAGAAATATCTTAATGACAGCGAGCAGTATAGCGATTGGAACGGTTTCAGTTCTATTTATTTCGTTTTTTTTCCTTAAAGAACGGAATATGTTTACAGAATTTATGGCACAACTCGTTCCTAATCAATACGATGCCAATGTCCGCGAAGCCGTAAGCGATACAACAACCATGTTGTCACGTTATTTCAGTGGTTTGCTTTTACAAATGGCTTTTGTGGTTTTCTTTTTAACCATTTCATTGTGGATTATGGGTATCGAAAACGCTCTTTTGATAGCCATATTTGCAGCACTTATCAATATTGTTCCTTATTTAGGTCCAATGCTGGGCGGTTTATTTGCTATTTTTATTACAATTTCATCGAGTTTATCTTTAGATTTTTACAGCCAAACTGTGCCAATGCTTTATAAAGTCATCATTTTGTTTGCCGTGATGCAGTTTTTAAATGATTGGATTGTACAACCAGCAATTTTTTCTAACCGTGTAGCCGCGCATCCTTTGGAGATATTCATTGTGACACTCGTAGGCGCAAAAATCGGTGGCATCGGCGGTATGATTCTCGCTATTCCAATCTATACCGTTATTCGGATTATCGCCAGAGAGTTTTTCAACCATATTCGCATTGTTAAAAAAATCACCAGTACGCTTAATGATGTTGTGCCGAATGATTAACTAATTTATATGTATAAATCATTTTTCCGTTCAAAAATATATGTATATCAATCTTGTTTTGAGGTCAAATCGTATTTCAAGCCTTTATAACTCTTCAAAACAACCTTAACCGAACCCACTGACACAGGCGACTCAATCATCAAAGGCAATTTATTGCTGTCGTTCGTTGCCCAAATTTTCATCTGCGCATCTTCTTTAAACACATTACCCGCTACAAGTTGTGGCACAAATTTCATGGTTGAATATTTTCCCAATCCCCGGATATTTTTTTCTTCAATGCCCATAAAGCGATATTTTAATGGATATGTTTCTTCATCCAACATGACCTTCATTGGGAAGTCTTGACCCGCTTGTGCATTTGCATAATTAATGTTGCGGCTATAATAAATGGCACTCAATACATCATGCATCGCATCAGTCAACGTAAGTGACCCACTTTTATCAACGGCATCCTTTGTATCGCCGCGCTCAAATTTAGCTGTACGGTTTTTTTGGTCATATTGTACTTTATCGTACAATTTATAGCGATTTTCTTTCACCCAACGAATGCTCGTTTGTGGCAAAAGGGTATTTTTGTCAACATAACTATCCAATTTGTTGTAGGCTTTATAAAACCATTCGTAGCTCGAGTAAGTCTTTCCTTCAGCTGAAAGATGATACCGTGCGCCTTCGTCATCAACACGAAAAGTGACTTCGCCTGCACCAATCCAAACAAAGTTGAGATTATAATAGACCTTGTAAACCAACTCCTCGCCATTTTGAAAGGCATTGTTGACAACCGTTTTAGTCGTTGTTGTTGAAGAATCTATTTGCTCAATAGGATTTTGTCGCGTGCTCAAATGTGGCATAAAAGCCATTGAAGCGGCAATCGCAAATAGAAAAAAAGATTTCTTAATTGGATTCAGATGACTTATTAATGTCATTGTGTGATGATTTTTTCTCGTAACCAAGAGAGTTTAAAACATTTATTTTTAATATCAATATTAAACCTATTAACGCTGGAATGATTAAATTTATAGCCCAAAGTGAGAAGGTGGCTGCGAGAATGCTCAATTCGTTGGTACTAAAAATGCCCCAAATTTTTAAAGCGACTTCGCCTCTTGCCAATAAACCTATGATGGGTGGTAGGGGTAGAGATGTTTGCAATAAATAGATTGTTGCAATGCAAGATGCCCCCCTCAGTATGTCAACGTTAATTCCGAAAAATCGGAGTATCAGATAGTATTGTATCGAGTAAATAATATAACGTATAAAAGCCCACAAAAGCGTCCGCAACAATTCGCGGCGAGAATACTGCCTAAGGATATTGACGCTTTTGACTAACCGTGGTACCTTATACAATAGACGTATTTTTCTGAAAATTGGTACAAATATCTCAAGGTTTAAGAACATAAATAACAAAATTATAACAAATCCGACCCCTAAAGCGGCGATAATGTTAAGGATTATAGGTTCTACATTCCATAAAATAATTAAAAAATAGACAAAGCCCAAAAAGCCAAACGCAATCAAAATAAGCTGCTGAGCCCAACTGCCAACAAAAGTTGATATAACAACTTTCATCGCATTTTTTGATTTTAAAAATAAAATACGACCCCCAAAATCGCCCACACGATTGGGCAAAAATAAAGAGGTGGTAACGCCCGCAAAAACCGCCCGATATGCTTGCCAAAAAGAAACAGGTTGCACACGGCGCACTAAAAAACCCCACTTGACGGTTTCTGCTGCCCAATTCAAAGGCATGAGCAAGACACAACCAACCAGCCACAGGACGTTTTCTCCTTTTAGTTCCGTAAAAAACAGATTTTTTATCTCATGAAAATCCTCTCTATCAAATATATCATACCATAACAGAAGACCAAACAGTAGGGCAATCACCGATTTGATGAACCAATTGATATAACGAGGTTGCCGTCTTAGGAAAAGCAGTATTTTATAATAAGTGCGCAATGATTTTTTTTTGGCGGCAAATTTGGCTATTTCTAAGGATTAACTTTCCTGTTTATGTTTAAAAATTTACTGAAAGGTTGGTTTCTATAAATTATCTTTGCGAATGAAATATTTTCAAAACAATTTTAATCGTTTCCGCAACCACATTATGTCCATTACATCGCCTTACGTTACGTTACTTTTTCTTTTGCTTTATGGTTCTACTTTTTCTATTTGTCAACAAAACGCATTTAAACCAGAAACGCCACCTAACATTCACATCCAAAAAGCTGTCTCCAAAATTGTACTTGATGGTAAATTGGACGAGACAGATTGGCAACGTGCCGCACAAACCAGCCCTTTTTGGGAAAGTGTTCCTTACGATACTTCGTTCGCTATCACTAAAACCGAAGTTCGTATCACTTTCGATGACAATAACTTATATATAGGTGCTAAATGCTATCAAAAGAAAAGTAGCTATATTGTCCAGTCCTTGCGTCGTGATTTCCCCCCAGGCTCAACAGATTTGTTTGGCATTATATTAGACCCTTTTTGCGACCGTCAAAACGGATTCAGTTTTGTGGTCAGTCCTATGGGTGTTCAGCGCGAAGGCTTAATATCTAATGGCAATGATTTTACAACCGATTGGGACAATAAATGGTTTTCAGAAGTTCAAAACGAACCCGATTATTTTACCATCGAAATAGCCGTTCCATTCAAAACATTGCGTTACAAAAGTCTCGAAGGTGTGACAAATGAATGGTGTGCTAACTTTTTCCGCTATGACCAAAGCAGACCCCAAGCTGAACGCTCCAGTTGGTCGCCGTTACCCCGTTTCGCCAGTGGCAACAATGTCGCTTTTACGGGTAAAATCATTTGGGACGATGTACCGCCGAAGCCAAGGCGAAATATTTCGTTTATTCCTTATCTTTTAGGATCGGCTTCAAAGGATAATGTGGCTCAAACGCCGCGACATACTGAGGGGGGAATTGGGTTTGATGCAAAGATAGCCATTACGTCTTCTTTGAATTTAGACTTAACGACAAACCCCGATTTTGCACAAGTAGAAGTGGATAAACAACAAACCAATTTAAGTCGTTTTGAGCTTTTCTTTCCTGAAAGACGACAGTTTTTCCTTGAAAACTCCGATTTATTTGGCTCTTTTGGATTCGATAGAATCAATCCATTTTTTTCAAGGCGCATCGGTTTAGCAACCGATGCAACAGGCAGTACCGTCAAAGTACCCATCATCGCTGGCGCACGTTTGACGGGTAAAATCGATAAAAATTGGCGTATTGGCGTTCTCAATATGCAAACCAATGGGCGCAAAGACTTGAAAATTGATGCGTCTAATTTTTTTGCAACGGCTGTGCAACGCAAAGTTTTTACGCGTTCAACGGTCAATTTTCTTTTTGTCAATAAACAGGATTTCAAAACAGATGCAGCGGGCAAAAATCTTTGGCAACAAAATCCCAACGATTTCAACCGTATCGTTGGTGTGGACTACAATCTGGCTTCACAAGATGGTCTGTGGCAAGGCAAGGCTTTTGTGCATCGCTCAATCACACCGACCCCTCAGTATCAACCTTATGCTGCTGCGACTGCTCTGGCTTATAAAAACAATAATTTCAATTTTCAATCGAGTTTAGAATCTGTTGGCAGTGGCTATGCAGGAGAAGCGACGGGTTATGTGCCGCGTAAAAACTATTATCGAGCGCAACCAAATTTTAATTTTGTTTTTTATCCTCATTCGCAATACGTCAATTATTATAGTGTGGGTATGGATGGCGATGTTTTTTGGCGACTTTCAGACAACCGTTTGACTGATTATGATTATTCACCTTTACGGCTTATTGTTGCGTTTCAAAATAATTCAAACGTGACATTTACGCCCATTCGTTGGGACTATACCTACCTTTTCAAACCCTTTGACCCCACCAATACAGGTGGGTTAACTTTGCCAAAAGGTGCTGCTTATACCTATCGCAGTACGAGATTTACTTACAGCAGTAACCCTCGAAATGTGTTTTCCATTAAAGTTGAAGGGCGTTTAGGACAATATTTCAACGGAAATATCCAAGCGTTGACAACGACATTGACCTATCGGTGGCAGCCTTATGGCTTATTCAGTTTAGATGTGAATTACAATCGTATCGACTTGCCCGCAGGTTTCAATGATCGTCAATTACTCCTCATTGGACCTCGTTTGGACTTTACTTTTACAAAAAATATGTATTTAACAACATTTTTGCAGTACAATAATCAAATAAACAACGTCAATTTGAATGCCCGTTTTCAATGGCGTTTTGCCCCTGTCAGCGATTTATTTATCGTTTACACCAATAATTATTTTGCAGAAGACGACACAGCAACGGGGTATCGGGCTTTTGAATCTAAAAATAGGGCTTTGGTTTTGAAATGTACCTATTGGTTGAATTTATAAAATGATGAAGTACCCCCCTCTGTATCTTTAGGAATTAACGTTCATGGACTACCATTAACAATCATTTAACCTTACTTTTTATCAATAAGACCGTCTAAAACACGTTATTATGTCGTTAACTGCCTTTTTTGCATTAACAATTTGATGAAAAGGCTGTTAAGTCCTTGTCTTTTAAAGACATAATATTAAATATTTCACTTTTAAAAATCACCACACATGAAATTTTTGAGCAAACTTTTGATTTTTACGCTCTTTTTTGCCCCCCTCAGTACCGCAACGATTTTAGCGCAACCGTCATCCGTCAATGCCTCTGCTACGGATTCAAAAGCTAACACTTTGTTAGATAAAGTAAAAAAACAATACGATAGCTATACTTCACTTGAATCAAAATTTAAACTTGAATTCAAACTTGCGGAACAGCCCAAAGCAGAAATAATTTCTGGAAAAGTATATCAACAAGGTGACAATTTTCGCGCGGAAATGGGTAATGACTTTGTGATAGGCAACGGTCAAAACATTTGGCAAAAATCGGGTAAATCAGTTCAATTAAAATGTGCGAACAGCAAAGACGCAGATGAATTGATGACACCGAAAACTTTGATACGCATGTACGAAAAAAAGGAATTTGTTTTTGGCATAACGGGCGCATCGGCAGAAGGTTGGAGCAAAAAAGCGACAATTTTGACGGGCAAACCGACCAATCGGCGTAGTGAATTTACTAAAATCGTCTTAGCAATTGACCAAAAGACGAATCATATCGTTAGTGTCACTGCTTTTGGACGCGACCAATCACGCTCAAAGGTGAGTATTGACGCACCTTCGGTCAATCAGAAATACAATAGTTCAATGTTTAATTTTGATAAATCGCAGTTTCCAGATGTAAAAATGCAGGATTTGAGGATTGATTGTCTCTAAACAACAATTATTTTTGAACGCAGATGGGACGATTTGATGGATTTACACTGATTTTCTTAGTAAAAAAGAATAAAAATCAGTAAAAATTCATTAAATCGTCCCATTTTTGTTCAAAGGGAAGTCATACTAAGCCAATTCAATACGTGGATTTCGCTCCATAATGTCTTGAATAAATGCCTCCGTATCGTGAATCCTCTTCGTTAGGATGTCGTCTTTGTCAAACGAAATTTGAATTGATTTGCCTACTCTTTTGATGTGTGTAATGTCAACCAGGTTAATCGCTATATCAGTATCACGTCCTTTTTTGCGGGCATAACAATATTTAATCTGATTGTTTTCAAGCAAAAAGTATCCCTTCAGTGTCAAAGCAACGACAATGGCAGGAAAAAAACTCAAAAAGAGGAGTAGGAATAGAATCCATCCTAAACTAACGAAAGTAAGCACAAGGGGTGACAGTGCGAACCCAAGCCCCAGCCATGGAGCCCAATTGGTAGAAGTATAATATCGTCTTTCCATTGCTATTTTTTTTATTATTGCAAAGATACAACGGTTCAAAGTATTGAGAAACTTTGCGCTTCACTATCTTCGTGTCAATAAGTCATTCATATAAAGTAATCCGCATCGAGATAGTTATAATATTGACAATGAATCATTCTATCTCAATAGGTCTGTATGGCTCAATGCTCTTAAAATCAAATATGATGAATCAAAACGTTGAACGAATTTATCAGATTTCACAAAAACGTGTTCGCCACATCATCGGCTTAATGTCTGGTACTTCTATGGATGGTTTAGATGTTGCCCTTGTCCGCATCGAAGGCAATGGCATGGAGACAAAAGTTACCCTTTTGAACTTCGAAACTATGGAATATACTGAGGGGGTCAAAAAAGAAATTAGAAAAGTTTTTGCAAAGCAAATGATTGATTTTCAACACTTAACATTGCTCAATGCATGGATTGGTCGCTTACATGGCAATATGGTTTTGTCTTGTTTAAAAAAATGGGGGATAAATACTGAGGGGGTGGATTTAATCGCTAGTCATGGGCAAACCGTTTTTCATGCACCTAAAATCCTGCATCAACTCGAACAATTTCCAAACGCCACACTCCAAATTGGCGACGGCGACCATATAGCCGTCACAACGGGTATCATCACGATAAGCGATTTTCGCCAAAAACATGTCGCTGCGGGCGGTGAAGGCGCACCTTTGGCGGTTTATGGTGACTATTTTATTTTTTCAGACCCCTCGGAAAACCGTTTGATGCTCAATATGGGCGGCATTGCTAATTTTACCTATTTACCCGCTTCACTTGATGCGTCTGAAGTTTTTGTCACAGACACAGGACCAGGCAATACACTGCTTGATGCGTTCACAAAACGCTATTTTCCTACTAAAAACTATGATAAAGATGCTGAAATCGCTCTTTCAGGTACTGTTATACCTGAACTTTTAGCCGCATTAAAGAATAATGATTTTTTTAAAAAACCTTTTCCTAAGACCACAGGACCTGAATTGTTCAATATGGCATATATCGAACAAGCCATCCGAGTAGCCCAAATATTGCCCCCTTCGCCTATCAATTCTATCAAAAGGGTGTTTGACATCATGACTACCTTGACCCGTTTTTCAGCAGAAACCATTGCCGAAGCGATTCAGCATTTATTTAAACAAAAACAATTCGATGACGCAATCTTAAATGAATTTAAAATTTATATGAGCGGTGGCGGTATGCACAATCCTTTGTTAGTCAGCTTTTTAAAAGAACTAATGCCCAATATTTCTTTCAATAAAACAGATGAATTGGGTATCAATGGTGATGCGAAAGAAGCGGTGCTTTTTGCCATTTTAGCGAATGAATGTGTGGCGGGTAATGGGACAGATTTCGGCAAACGCGAAGGCGTACCGAGTGTTTCGATGGGTAAAATTAGTTTTCCAACTTGAAAAAACATAAAAATGAAAAACCGCAGCTTTATTAACACTTTTATGATGAATTTTGAACACAAAAACGCCCCACTGGCACTACCTGATAAATTTCGGGCACGTGTGCAAAAGTATTTGTTCATCGCTGCGAGCCTTCTTATCATTTCCCTCATCATGGGGACAGTCGGCTATTGGTATTTCGGTCAACTAAATGTTAAAACGGATAAACCGTCATGGGTAGATGCTTTCTTATGCGCTTCTATGATATTGACAGGCATGGGACCGATTGGCTCAATGGAATCTGATGCGGGAAAAATTTTCTCAGCACTTTATGCCATTTATAGTGGTGTCACTTTCTTATCGGTCATGGGTATTTTTTTTGCGCCTATTGTACATCGCTTTTTGCACGTGCTGCATATAGATGATGATGATACCAATTAGCCATAACCTCGGCGAAGTTCAAAACTTTGTGGAGGTTTGTATTTATTCACATTCAAACTAAAATCATGAAAAAAACGCTCTTTTTATTCTTTTTTCTTGCCTTTTATGGTATTTTGAACAGTCAAAATACCCCCCTCAGTAAAGTCACGGCTTTTCACAAAAAACAACAATACGCTTTGTTGAAAGAGTACGCCACGTTTTTGTCGTTGCCCAATACCATGAATGACACCGCTTCGCTTTCCGCTAATGCGCGTTTTATAGCAGATATGATGAAAAAACGGGGTATTACCAATGTGCAATTGTTGCAAGGCACGTCAAAAGGCGCAATTCCCGCTGTTTTTGGTGAAGTAAAAGTGCCCAATGCCACCACGACGATTGTTTTTTATGCCCACTACGACGGTCAACCCGTTAATCCCGATAAATGGGCGGAAGGCTTGTCGCCTTTCAAACCTCAAATGGCGACAAATTCACTTGATAAAGGTGGCAAATTCATAGATTTTCCAGTCCCCCCAACCCCCCTCAGTATGGATTACCGCATTTATGGTCGTTCATCTTCAGACGATAAAGCAGGTGTTTTTGCCATTATAAATGCTTATGATGCCTTACGGCAAAACGGTATTTCGCCCACAATTAATATAAAATTCCTATTTGAAGGTGAAGAAGAAAAAGGCTCAACGCATCTGAACGAAATTTTAGAAAAAAATAAAAACCTCTTGAAAGCCGATATGTGGATTATCGCCGATGGTCCGCTACATGCGTCTGGTCGAAAACAAATTGTTTTTGGTGTTCGTGGCGATATAAACATGAATATGACTGTTTTTGGTGCAAAAAGACCATTACACTCAGGCAATTATGGCAATTGGGCACCCAATCCCGCATGGAAATTGACGCGGCTACTCGCCACCATGAAAGATGACGAAGGGCACGTAACGATTGACGGCTTTTATGACGACGTGATACCCCTCAGTAAATTGGAGCGCGAAGCCCTTGCTGCCATTCCCGACCCTGCGCCCATGATGCAAAAAGAATTGGCTTTTGCCCAACCGGAAAGTAAAGAAAGAACATTTTTGGAATCTATTACGACCATTCCAACGCTCAATATCAACGGCATCGTCAGTGCCAATGTTGGGAAATTGGCATCGAATATTATTCCCACAATGGCAACTGTAACGCTTGATTTACGTCTCGTAAAAGGCAATGATGCCCAAAAACAGATTCAAAAAGTCATCAATCACGTCAAAAAACAAGGCTATGAAGTCTTTGACCGCGAACCAACCGACGAGGAACGCATGAAGTTTCCGAACATTGCCACCATCAAAACGGGCAGCGGTTACAATGCGCAACGGACGTCCATGGATTTGCCATTAGCCCAACGGGTTGTCAAAGCTGTTCAAAATTCCACGAAAGAACCTGTTATTTTAATGCCTTCCGCAGGCGGTAGTTTACCTTTATTTCTGTTTGAAGAAATATTGAACACGCCTCCTTTGACCGTTCCTATCGTCAATTACGACAACAATCAGCATGGTGAAAACGAAAATTTGCGCATTGGTTGCTTGTTTGAAGGGATTGAGACGATGGCGGCGATTATGCTGATGGGGAAGTGAATTTTTGACCACAGATGGAACTGATTTGACAGATTTTCACTGATTTAGATTCTTATAGAATGACAAAAAATCAGTGAAAATCTGTCAAATCAGTTCCATCTGTGTCAAACTAATCATTTTATCAAATCCAAAAACTCCTGTTCCGACAATATCTGAACCGTTTTCAAATCCTGCGCTTTCTTCAGTTTAGACCCTGCTTTTTCGCCCACAACAAGAATATTTAGGTTTTTTGAAACACTGGAAGCGAGAGTTGCACCAGCAGCCGTGGCCGCTTTTTCCGCTTGTTCGCGTGGAAATTGTAGGAGCGTACCCGTAAAAAGTATTGTTTTTCCAAAAAGCACCCCCTCAGTATTTTGAGCCAATTTGTGGTCTTCGTCGGTTGCTGTGAGGTTAACACCAAGACTTTCCATCTCTTTTAGAACAGCTGTATTTTTTTCATTTTTAAAATATTCAACCACATTGGCTGCCAAAACGGGACCGATTTCCTTGATGGAAGTCAACTTGTCGACATCAAAAGTGGCTAAATCTAAGACGTGTTCTACTTCTGCCGCCAATAATTTTGCTGCTTTTTTGCCCAAATGATGCACGCTTAGGCTGTGCAGAAGACGATAAATGGGATTCTTTTTAGCTTTTTCAATTGCTTTTTCGAGGTTATCAGCCGATTTTTTACCAAAACCTTCCAATTTTGAAATGGCATCATAGTCCAATCGATAAACATCTGCCAGCGTTCGCAACCAACCCAAGCCCTGAAAACGCTCAATCGTCGCTTTCGACAACCCTTCTATATCCATGGCATCTTTGGAGGCATGAAAAACAAACCGTTGATAGTCTTGCGCGCCACAAGTACAGACGGGGCAACGCCAAGCTGACTCGCCTTCTTCACGCACCAAAGCCATTTTTTCAACCTTATTGATGGGGCAAAATTCAGGATATTTAATCACTTGTTCCGAGCCGTCACGCAAGTCCGCCATTGGTTTCACGATATATGGAATGACATCACCCGCCCGTTCGACCAATACCGTATCGCCAATGCGAATGTCTTTTGACGTTATAAAATCCTCGTTGTGCAACGACACGGATGATACCGTTACACCTGCCAGTTGCACAGGCTGTAGTTTCGCCACGGGCGTAATTGAACCGACTTTACCCACTTGATATTCGACATTAAGTAGTTTCGTTGTCGCTTGTTTTGCCTTAAATTTAAAAGCAATCGCCCAACGCGGATGATGCGATGTTGAACCACAACGTGACTGTAATTCCAAATCATTGACTTTGACGACCATACCGTCAATTTCGTAGTCGTAACTATCGCGTTTTTCCTGCCATTCGGTGCAAAAAGCAATGACTTCTGCTATGTTTTTACACACTTTTGTCGCTTGATGCGGTATTTTAAAGCCTAAACTGCCCAAAAACTCGATGGAATCATGATGGGTTTTAAATTTATTTGACACAAGCCCCCCCTCAGTATTTTCGGCATAACCTAATTGATAGACAAAGGCTTCAATGCCTCGAGCCTTCGTTTCCTTTGGGTCTTTGGTTCGTAAACCGCCTGTTGCAGCATTTCGTGGGTTGGCAAAAAGTTGCAATCCGTCAGCGGCACGTTGTTTGTTGGATTTGTCAAAAATATCTTTCCGAATCAAGGCTTCACCGCGTAATTCAACTTTACGGATACCCGATTTTGAGAATGCTGCTTTTGCTGGAATGGAGCGCATCACCTTGGCGTTATGGGTCATTTCCTCGCCCATCGTGCCGTTGCCTCGTGTGGCAGCACGCACAAACGTGTCATTTTCATACACCAAAGCAATCGTGCCACCGTCAAACTTAGGCTCGACGACGTACTCAATATCTTCATCTGCTTCTAAATCTGCTAATTTTTTCACTTGGGTATCAAAGTCATTCAGGTCATCGGCGTTATAAGAATTTTCTAACGACAACATCTGAGTCAAGTGCCGTACAGTTGGCGCATCAGCCACTCTGTCATCACCGACGCGCATTGTGGGCGAATCTGGCGTTTGTAGTTCAGGATATAAATCTTCGAGCAATTCAAGTTTTTTATAAAGCATATCGTACTCATAATCACTTATTTGAGGGTCGTCCATGATATAATAACGCCATTCGTGATAGCGCAAAAGGTGCTGCAAATCGGTCACAATAGCCGCAGCATCGGCAGCATTGACCCCCTCAGTATTGAGTGCTAAAAGACGTTTGGCAGTATCGTTAAAGCGGCGTTGCTCTTCTATTGCGTACATGGATAGGTGATTATTTTTTGAATAAAAAGAAGGTGCAAGTTAGAGAAAAGGTGAGTATTTTAGAAATAAAACATTTTTTATTTTATTTGAATAATAACTTGACTTTGTTAAATTAGGAATAAAACTACTATGGTTTAAAAATTGTTGAATAAAGAATGAGACAGAAAAAAACTATTGGGGTCTAAGTTTA
>JAYTUQ010000403.1:0-4162 GCA_043744455.1 Saprospiraceae bacterium
TCGTATTCAAACGCATTATTGACTTTTGACCAAACCAAAGTAGCTGTTGTGGCGGTGATGTTTTTAGCATAAATCTTAGCAGGTACTGAGGGGGTACAACCGCCCGTCGTTCCCGCTTGAATATTGACTGTATAATCTTCCACTTCTCCCGCTGCAAAGGTTTCGCAAGCCGTTGGATAAGCATCTTTTTTCATGCTCACACGCATACGCACGCTGCCTGTTATAGCCGTTGTTGGAATCAAAACACTTTGTGTAACTGTTTGATTACCATTGTTTTGTTCCAATATTTTTTCTGTATCTTCAAAAATACCGTTGTTGTTATAGTCAATCCAAGCGCGGAAAAAGAGATTGGTTTGGTAGCCCGACCAACTCAAATTGGGCGTTATACTGAGGGGGTAGCTTTGACCCTTTGCAACGGTCGCTGTTTTGTCCGTCCAATCCGAATAACCGACAGCGTAACGGTCAGCGCGTGTTTTTTCGCTGATGTTGTTAAGGGTGTTGAGTTGGACATTGCCAATCCATTCGCTCCACGGGGCGTTGGATTTGGAAGGGCAATAATTATTTTGTGCAAAGGATTTGTTAAAAGATAGCGTAAAAAGCAGTGCGATACTGAGGGGTAGCGTAAGTCGTGCCCAAAAAGAAGAAGTCGTGCAGTTCATCGAGTAAGTTTGTTTTTATGATTGAATTAAAGCTGAAAAGGAAGGATTTTCTAACAAAAGTAAGACGGTTTTGATAGAAAGCACAATGTTCTAAAGGCTTTTAACACAAAATACGCTGTTTCGTTTAGTTATTGAATAGCATAAAAAAGTTAACTATAAATAAAAACGGCTTTTATGCGGTGGTACATAAAAGCCGTTTTGGATAGGATAGAAATTTATTTGTTTCCTACAAACTGTTACAACTTATTAGAAATCAATAGATTATGTAAAAGGAATGAGTTTCCCTACTTTATTTCTCAATTTGTTAAATTATCATTATCGCTCAAGAAATTTATATTTTTATATAATTCTTGAATTTCAAGAATTTGGTCAATACTTAAACCTAAAGCATTGGCAATGAATGAATTGTCATTTCCTTGCATGACCATCAATTGAATTGAAATAGCACGGTAACGTTCTTTCTCCTGACGTTCACGTTCAGCTTCAACGGTGGCACGTTCAGCTTCAACGGTGGCACGTTCAGCTTCAACGGTGGCACGTTCAGCTTCAACGGTAGCACGTTCAGCTTCAACGGTAGCACGTTCAGCTTCAACGGTAGCACGTTCAGCTTTAACGGTAGCACGTTCAGCTTTTTTTTCAGCTTTTTTTTCAGCTTCCTTCATCCGAAGTATTCTTTTTTCGGTATCGAAAAAATTAGAAAGAATTTCTTCTGTTGATTCAAATTTGGTGACCATATTCTCTATTTTTTCTTCAAAGATACTATAACTGTTGTTATTTCCAAATTTTATGTGGGCTTCGATGAAATTGTATGCCGTTTGAATTTCTTCTTTTGAATAACCTTTTGTGAACAATTTTCGTGCTATGGATAAGTATAAACCCATTATTTCGTCATCCGATTTGCCTTTCAATTGTGTCGAATAATAAACCGTTTCCATGATTAATGAAACGATACTGTCGGGATTTTTATACTTACTGGGGTGATTCTCCATCACTTTATAGGTGTTAAAAAAAGTTCGCACCCCCGTTCCCCATGTTTCAACAGCGTATTCATTCGGATGGAAATGAGGATTACTGTCCGTAAAAACGCATAACATCACGGGGTTTATACCAAATCTATCTTCAATGCGGTAACGCATTTGATGCGCTCGCAATCCAAAAATTTTATCAATATATCCTTGTATTTCGATATGAAGTAGGATATAAAGCGGTTTACCTCGCTTTCGGTGTAGCATCACTAAAACGTCAGCAATCCTGTTTTTGGGACGTGAATTAAGCTGAATCGTTTGCAACTCTTTGTCTAAAAAGACGATTTCTTTATGCCAATCTATCTTTCCATAATGTTGAGGAAAGAAGAATTCAACAAATTGAGGCATCAACAATCGGAAAGAAACTTTCCACAATTCATCAGGTGCTGCGGGCATGTTAAGTGTTGTTTTCTGAATAGTAAGACTCAAATATCAAACTATATTTTCTCAAAACAACGTTTATTTATGCTTTTTTGGCATTTTTTTCTTTTAAATATCCCTTTTTTAAATCTAAAACATCGTGATACGAATTTCACAAAGCACATGAATTTTAATATAAAAGTGTTCTATGAATTTCCTTCTTTGAAAAAGATATTTGTACAAAATAAAAAAAACCATTTGTGTCATCTGTGAAATTCGTGTCAACTAAACGGTTGCTTTTTGTTAAGTTGTGTTTTTCTTTTTTCATAAAAAACCAAACAATTCCTTGATATTTTAGTAAAACCAAACCAAAACGATAATTTTGCCGCCCGATTGGTTATTGGTATATTGGTTATTGGTCTATTGGTTATTGGTATATTGGTTAGTGGTAAACCAATATACCAATAACTAATACACCAATAACCAATACACCAATAACGAATTTCCGAATAACGCGTAACAAATAACAAAATAATGAAAGTTTTAAAATTCGGCGGTTCGTCCGTCGCCAAGCCTGAAAGAATTAGGGGTATTGTTGCGATTTTACAGAAATATCACGCACGAGGTGACCGTTTTACAGTGGTTTTTTCTGCTTTTGGGGGTGTGACGGATGGATTAATTGATATGGCAACCAAAGCCGAATACGGCGATATTGAATATTTGGCAGCGTTTGAGCAAATAAAAATGCGTCATATTGAGGCTGCTAAACAACTGTTATCAACGGCTCGGTTTGCCCAAATTTTACCCCGTTTAGAAAAAAATACCGATGATTTACTCGATTTACTGAGGGGTATCTTTTTGATACGTGAAGTATCGCCGCGTACTTTGGACTATGTAGTAAGTTTTGGCGAACGTTTGTCAAATTTCATCATCGCACATACTTTAGACGAATCGGGTATTCCTGCTGAATATTTGGATGCCCGTAAAATCATCAAAACGGATAAGAATTTCGGCTCTGCAAAAGTCGATTTCGAAGAAACAGACCGCCAAGTGGCTGAATATTATGCTGAGCACAGCGATAAAGTGCAAATTGTTACTGGATTTATCGGTTCTGTCAAAGGTAGTGCACATGGGGCGGAGTTCGGTTTGACGACCACTTTAGGACGTGGTGGTTCAGACTATACGGCTGCCATCATTGCTGCGGGGTTAGATGCTGAAGTCATTGAGATTTGGACGGATGTTGATGGTGTGTTAACAGCTGACCCGCGTAAAGTCAAAAAAGCATTCACCATTCCCACGATGACCTACGCAGAAGCAATGGAAATGTCGCATTTTGGTGCCAAAGTGATTTATCCGCCCACTTTGCAACCTGCGTTTAGGAAACAAATTCCGTTGTATATCAAAAACACATTCAATCCAGACTTCATTGGTACATTGGTATCTAACAAGCGCGATGCGTCGGTTCATGCGGTTCAGGGCATCAGTTCGATTTCAAATGTGTCGTTATTGACATTGAGTGGTTCGGGTTTGTTTGGGGTGCCAGGTGTTGCAGGACGTTTGTTTGCAGGTTTAGCAGCTGCTAAAATCAATGTGATTTTGATTACGCAAGGTTCATCTGAATCGTCTATTTCCTTTGCTGTAAATCCTTCGGATTCAAATAAAGCCAAAAGGGCGGTTGAAAAAGCATTCGAATACGAGTTCAAAAACGGAACAGTGAACCCCCTCAGTATAGAACCCGATTTGGCGGTCGTAGCGATTGTGGGCGAAGGTATGCGCTACCGTCCAGGCATCGCAGGCTTGATGTTTCAGTCATTGGGCAAAAACGGTGTGAACTGTGTGGCTATCGCGCAAGGGTCTTCTGAACTCAATATTTCAGTGGTTGTGCCACGTCACGATGAAGCTAAAGCCTTAAATGCTTTACATGAAGGTTTCTTTTTGTCTGATGCTCAAACGCTTAATTTATTTATCATTGGTACGGGTTTGATTGGCAAAACGTTGATTCGTCAAATAGTCGATAATGCAGAGTTTTTGAAAAAGAGTCGTTTCATCGAAATCAAAATCGTTGGTTTATCCAACAGCCGTAAAATGCTTTTTGATGAGAATGGCATTGACCAACAA
>JAYTUQ010000404.1:0-4158 GCA_043744455.1 Saprospiraceae bacterium
CGTGTATTTTTGATTCAGATGTCATCTATTGTAAATCTACTATTTCTTTTTATTTTATTCATAAAAAATATCCTGACCGTAGGGGCTGGATAGTTACAAATAAAGCCTTGTCGGTACTGACATACATGGCACAGAGACGCTGTAAAAAGTCGTTGCCGTGCGTGTTGGCAAGCCCTCTAAACTAAAAGTGTACCCCTCAGTATTAAACTAAAACAAGCAATAATCATTACATTCTTGAAAGACACGCGCCGTACAAGCTCGACATACTGAGGGGTCAAGTTTTGCATAAATCACACTAATTGCATCAGTTTTTGAAACAAAAAAGAATTCCTCTCCAATCTCTTCCAAAAACCCACCATCAATCAAAACGTCTTGCGCAATAACTTTTAAACCTGCAATATAGAGTGCGCCGCCCCGATTCTGCCAAGCTTTGGCTTCTTCTGCTAACCATTCTGCACCATCAAAATCTATACGATTGATGCCATTTGCAAGCAACAACATGTATCGCGCAGGCTCTTCGTCTCTTATTTGTTGAAAAAAAGCCGCAATATGTTCTATCGAACCAAAGAATAAAGAGCCATCAATGCGGACTATTTTGAGCTGTGGACATTCTTTTACACTTTTTTTTCGAATAATATAAGTCAATTGCCGCCGCGGATGGTCTGGGTCAGGTGCCATCGTTGCAATGTGTGGATGTGAAGTACCTTGCAAAAAGAAAAATAAAGACAAAATAACGCCTATATAAATAGCGAACTCTAAGTCCAAAAAAAGCGTCGCAAGGGTTGTTATAATCCCCACTATATTGTCACGCCGACTCGCCTTTTGAACATGCCGAATATAATTAAAATCTATCAAACTCCATCCCACAATCACAATAACACCCGCTACTGCTGGCATCGGTAAATAAGCCGCTAAGGGCGCAACAAACAGCACAATGCCTATTAACGTGACTGCTGCAAAAACCGAAGTTAAGGGCGTTTTAGCACCTGCATCGTAGTTAATTCCCGACCGCGTAAACGACCCTGAACTCGCAAAACAACTGAAAAATGAACCAATCATATTAGACAGACCTTGCCCAATAAACTCTTGATTGGCATCTATACGCTGCTTCGATTTGACTGCAATTGAACGACCAATTGCAATGGATTGGATTAAGCCCATCAAAGCGATGGCAACAGCATTTGGTACTAATTTTTGAATATTGGTGTATGAAAACTCAGGTACTGAGGGGGTCGGCAATGCAGAGGGCAATTCGCCGACAAACCGAATGCCTACGGTTTCACCACCTAAAAGTGCCGCCAAAAGGCTGCCAACAATCATAGCAACAAGCAAATGAGGCAATTTAGGGGCTAGCCTTTTTGATAAAATGGCTGTCATCAATGTGCCTACTGCAATCGCAGCGACATACCAATTTGTTTGGCTAAAATTTTGAAAAACAACTAAGTATGTATCCTTAAATGACGCATTTGCAGGCACTTGAATACCTAAAAAGTTTTTCATTTGACTGGTCATAATGAGCATTGCCGCACCCGCTGTAAAACCAACAATGACCGTATGCGATACAAAACTAACGAGAGATCCAAATCGAACAAGTCCCATTAATAACTGTATGGTACCTGCAATGAAAGTCATTATTAAAGTTAATTGGATAAAGGCATCGGTCGTAGGCTCTGCAAATTTGCTGATACCTGAAAAAACAATCAATGAAAGCGGCGTATTGGGACCAGAAACTAAGTGTTTGGAAGACCCAAACAAAGCGGCAATAACAGGCGAAACCATCGCCGTATAAAGTCCATAAATGGGGGGCAAACCTGCTATCATCGCAAAAGCAACGCCTTGTGGTAGGACGATAACAGCCCCCGTTAAACCCGCCCAAAAGTCCGCTTTTAGGCTTTCTGGATTGACCTCATTTTTCCAATTGAGAAATGGGAAAATATTTTTTTTTGTTATTTTGAATTGTAATGCCATTTCTACGGGTTTTCGTATGCCAAAATATGGAGAGTAAGTTAAACATTTGAGCACGGGTCACAAAACTTTACGCTATTTATAATCAATGCGAATTAAGAATTAAAATGCCGTTAGGCATAGCAGATTGGTAGAAAAATTTGTGAATATGAACAATTGTTCATACATTTACGTGTTGAATCAAAAAAATAACTAAAATATAAATAATAATTAGCACATGATAGCTACAGTAGAATACAAAATTAACCGCCAAAAACTTGAAAAAGCAGCTTATATATTGCGCACAGTTGCACATCCCACACGTTTAGCCATTGTAGATTTGCTTAATCAAAATGCGCGGTTGAGCGTCAATGAAATTGGGGAAATCTTAGAAGTTGAACAATCTCTTTTGTCTCATCACTTAACAACGATGAAACTCAAAGGCGTTTTACGTTCAGAAAAAGAAGGACAAAGTGTTTTTTATTCCTTAAAAGAAAAGGATATTCCGAAACTCATCGAATGTATTGAAAATTGCGATTGTAATATGTAATATCTTAGCACGGATGTCAATGTGTGGCTTGATAAACGCGGATTAAAATCCGTGCTATGTCAAGAATGCGGCTATAAAATATATAGCCGCATTTTTTAAAAATATTACATGAAAACTTGTTCATGTATTCATAATTATTTTACCTTTGTCAACCACTCTTTTTCATATTCTAAACATTTAAAATAGTGACTATCATCGTTCTCTTATTAGCTGTTCTTATGGGCATGTCATTGGGTTTAATCGGCGGCGGCGGCTCTATTTTGACCGTTCCCGTTTTAGTTTATGTCGCCCATGTTTCCCCTACGTTGTCAACGGCGTATTCACTATTTATTGTAGGTTCGACTTCTTTGGTAGGTGGATTCAACAATATAACCAAAAAATTGGTACACATTCCGACCGCTATTATTTTTTCAATTCCTTCATTGATAGCAGTTTATACAGTCCGAAAATATGTTATGCCTGCTATTCCTACGACCATCTTGACGATAGCTGGTTTTGATGTGACTAAGAATATTTTTATCATGGTTTTCTTTGCTGCCATCATGCTTTTTGCAGCCATCAGCATGATTCGCAACAAAAGAGAGGAAGACGAAAATGGGGACATTTCTCAAATCAAATTCAACTACCCGATCATTATTTTAGAAGGTTTTATCGTCGGTGCTTTGACAGGTTTTGTCGGTGCAGGAGGCGGTTTTCTCATTATTCCTGCACTCGTTATGTTTGCAAAATTACCGATGCGCCTAGCCATTGGCACTTCTTTAGTGATTATTGCTATTAAATCGCTCATTGGTTTCACGGGTGATGTACAGAATTTTGCCAATGTTATTGACTGGTCATTATTAAGCTCATTCACTGCCGCCGCAATCGTCGGCATTTTTCTCGGCTCTTACTTAGCTAAATTTATCAAAGCTAAAACGTTGAAAAAAGGCTTTGGTTGGTTTGTTTTGGTTATGGCAATTTATATTTTGACAAAGGAATTATTATTTCCAGCAATCATAAATGGGCATTAATTTTAGGGTTCTAAATTCTTTTTTGATAAATATCTTCTTTTACATCACACAAAAAGCGCAATTCATCATGTTAGATTTTATTAGCCAACCATGGCACTGGTCAATGGCAGGTATTTTAATAGGCTTGACAGTGCCCACTTTGCTGATTATCGGCAACAAATCCTTTGGGGTTTCCTCCTCTTTACGGCACATCTGCGCCGCTTGTTTTCCTGCCAATATTTCTTTTTTTAAATACGATTGGAAAAGAGAAATGTGGAACTTATTTTTTGTTGGAGGTTTGGTTATCGGCGGTTTTATCGCCGCCAATTATTTATCGAATCCCAACGATATCGTCATTGCTCCTGAAACAAAAACACAACTCGCAGCGCAAGGTATTCACAATTTCGCTGGCTTGATGCCAACTGATTTGTTCAGCTTTGAAAGTTTAGCAACGCTTCGCGGCTTCGTTTTCATCGTTTTAGGCGGTTTTTTAGTCGGTTTTGGCACACGTTACGCGGGTGGTTGTACTTCTGGACATACCATCATGGGTTTATCTAATTTGCAAGTACCTTCGTTGATTGCAACGATTGCCTTTATGGTGGGTGGCTTTTTGATGACACATTTCGGCTTACCGTTTTTATTAAATTTGTAAAAAAATGACCCATTATAGCGATA
>JAYTUQ010000405.1:0-4156 GCA_043744455.1 Saprospiraceae bacterium
GAGATAAAAATACGCCAATGTATTGTAGATATAGACACTTTGGGGCATGATGGCACGCGACTTTTGAAAAGACTTTTCCAATATTTTGGGGTCTTCCAACTTGCATTGGTTTGCCAAATATGCGGCATTGCACAGCATCAAACCCATCACTTGCTTTTTATCAAAATAAGCACTATTCAAACGTTTTTCCTTACGTTCGGCTTCTTTTGCAACCGCAAAAGCCTGTTTTGCAAGGGTATCAATAGCCGTCAACTTGTTGTAACCATAACCATCAAAATAACCTGCTTTTGTCATCAAAATGCTCACCTCCATGGCGTAGCCTGCAATATCATTTGGAAAACGTTTGTGCAATTCTCGTGCTTTTCCCAAGGCTTCGTTAAAAAGCTCTTTTTGGTGTTGTGTGATAGCTTTTGAGAGATAAAAATTTGCCCAATTCGATAAGGTTTGAATGTGTTCTTGGTCACTCACATCGGGCATATTGTTTTGTTTGAAATCTAATTCTGCCAACAACGATTCCGCTGCATCAAATTGCCCTTTTTGGATGTAATAATTGGCTAAATACTGAGGGGTCGTTTGGCGTGTCAATATCAAAGCGGCTTTGTAAAAAAGGGAATCCAGAGGCGTTCCTTCAGAAATTGAGACAGATTTAAGGGGTTCATCAGGCAATTGTATAAACATGATGATTTGCTTGTCCCTATTGACAATATAACCTGTGATGATTTTATCTTCGTAACCCAGCAAGGTTTTGCCTGCTTCGAAAAGCCCTTTTATATTATAATCTTTTCGTTCTGTACCGTCGGCGATTCGCAATTGACTCTTCAAACGGGCTTTGTCATTTTGACGGCAGGCACTGATGCGGCTCGTGCTGCTGTCTCTGGGGTACATGATTTGCATCATTTCAGATAAAATTTTTGCCACAACTGTTTCGCCTTTATAACCCGTTTGTTCCATTTGAGATGGTACAGAAAAAGCGCGTATGACATAAGAATCATTGTCTGTAAAATTATTGAATCGCCAAACAGCCCATATAATCAATACTGCAATGCCCGAACGCCAAGCCAATAACAAAATATTGTTTGATTTTTTTGCTATCTTGTCAAATGATGTCGTTTGATACCAAACCGTGTAGCTGCTATAAAGAGTGCGTAATTTATCCATCTCTAAGAGGTTGTTTTATTTCGGGGCTAAAATTAGTTTAATATTATGGTGTTGCGTATGATGTGGTATAAATTTAACACCAACAACAAACATAAAAAAGCCGCAGACACTATAATCGTTTCAGTACCTGCGGCTTCACAAAAAAATATGATTACATACAAAATATAACTGCACGCATGATGTGCCTGTATCATGAAAAGACGGCACATCATGCGAACCGACTAATTGGCTTTTACTAATTCAAGATTTTTTTCTGCTGTTTTTTCCAAAATTGATTTCGCTGCATTGGGCGTAGGTTTGCGATATTCAGGTGAATCCTTAACCGCTTGTTTGCAAATTGCATTTTTGGAATCTTTAAATGTTTTTTGAGCGTCTAAACTGTAACGCAAAATATCTTTTGACAAAATATCATAAGGTGTATCCAAAACAGAACCAATCAAATTATGACCGTTGTAAGCCACCACAAACTTGCCAAACAAGGGTGCTTTGACGATAAAATCGGCTGTGTTGAACTCGCCTGTAACAACTTTAGGTGATTGTTTCACAGAAGCTGCCCAATAAGTGCCAAAAGATTGATTTTTTTCGCCTAAAAAAGCTTCTCCTTCTGTTTCTTTAAAAACATTTAAACCCGCTTCGAGGTACAAAGCGTTCAATTTTTCTTGCGTTTCTTTAATTTCGTCCCAAATGGTTTCTCTGGGCGTAGCTGTGATTTGACGACTCATGTGCGTTGCGTTTTAATTTATTATTTATTATTTTTCACAATCGTAAATGACTTTTTTACAGTCATTTAACAATTAAATTTTAGCTAAAATCGTGCCAATAATTTAATTTTTTGTTATTCGTATTATTTCTCTCTGAATCGCTGTGACGGTTCACGAATCGCTGTGACGATTTGTGAATCGCTGTGACGATTTGTGAATCGCTGTGACGGTTCGCGAATCGCTGTGACGGTTCGCGAATCGCTGTGACGGTTTGTGAATCGCTGTGAGGATGCGTGAATCGCTGTGAGGATGTGCGAATCGCTGTGAGGATGTTAACGTGTCGGATGCTTTAAAAGCATCCGACACGTATTTTCACAACACTGTTTTTGGTAGAAAAGCCCCCTCAGTAATTTTCATATGTGCAACTGCTTTGGTAGTGGCATTATTGAAAGATATGGTTTGATAGCATGAGTATATTTGAATTCGTGTTTTGGTTTAGCAAGATGGATAGCGTAGTTTTACATCTCTGTATTCATACTTAAAAACCATAAAATCATGGCAAAAATCAAACTCACAGATTTCAAGAAGTTCATTGGTCAAATGACCGAAGAAGAAATGCGTCATGAACTCACCATTCTTTTCACCAAATTACCGCAAGTGCATGACTACTATGCACAGGAGTTGTTAAGCCCTCAAGATAGAAAGAAGATACTTGACGAGTATAAAAAGAAAGTATATAACCAGTTTTGGACGCGCACAGGCAATCCACGTAATACGAGCAATGCCGAAGTACGTAAAATCATTACAGAATTTGAAAAAGTCTCCGTCATACCTAAAGAAGTTGTTGAATTATTGTTGTATCGTGTAGATGTCATGCTTGACCAATCCAATCAATTTGGCGGCTTATTGGAATCTGATTATAACGCAGGCTTGAATGCTTACGAAAAAGCATTGAAAATCATCACCAAAGAGAAATTAGAGAGCTATTGCAAGGAGGAATGTCTTTCACTCTCACGCGATAGAGGTAATATGGACTATTGGGTTATTGAACAAATGCAAGACTTGAATGAGACATATTTGGATAGTGAATCAGAATGAGGGTTTTGCCCCCCTCAGTATTTGTGGTTAGAACCATTAATGAAAAGCCGTTGATACCCAAATGTACCAACGGCTTCATATTTCATATCTCATACCTCATATTTCATACTTCATACTTCATACCTAATTCACATCCTTCCCATCTTTCAGCTTTGCAATTTGTCCTTCCAAAGCCTTTTTTGCGGCATCATTGGGGGCTTGACTCATGGCTTTTTCAGCAGACATCACAGCACTTTTGAAATCGCCTTTTGCGGCGTAGCCAAACATCAAACCTTGATTAACGGGAAACGTATCGCCGTTTTTAGTTTTACTCGCATTAAATACTTCCATCGCTTTGTCCATCCTTTTTTGAGCAATCAGCGAACGTCCATACGCTAAATACTGAGGGGGTCCTGCCATCGTTAAGGCTTCTACCATAATGGAATCGGCTTGCGTTAGGCGGTTGAGTTTTTCATAATTGGTTGCCAAATTTCTCATTGTCACAAAGCTTTTTGCACCACCAAAACCTGTAATTGCCCGTTGACTCCAACCCAAAGCTTCTTCAAGATTAATATTGTTATTGATGCAATATTGTGCGGCTTGTAACAAATTGGTGCTGCTGAAACCCTTTTGGCTTTTCGCTTGGTCACGTAAAGTCGCTACGACGATATTGGGCACATCTACATCAATCTTAAACGGAAATGAGCGTTTTTCCCACTGCATAGCGATGATACAGCTCTTTTCTTTGTGTTCGATAAATTCGTATTTCAAAAACTCAACGCTTTTGTCTAAACCAACGGGCTTGATGGTGACACGCAGGGCATCTTCTTTTTCGTCATAATAAAAACTGCCCCAAGCATTGGTTTGGTTAGACAAAATCATTATCGCACTGTCGGGCCAAATGGCAAGATGCAAACCATAAGTCCCCGCTTTGACAGATTTGCCTTCCACCTTGACATCGTGCTCAAATGTAATCATCGTGTTTTCATTCGCACCCGCCCGCCACGGGCTGTTGTTTTTGTTGGTGACAAAATTGGTGGTACTAAAACCATTGGTCACAAGCGTACCCCAAATTTTCCCTTCCCGACCATTGACATCTGGGCGCGAATATTTGATGGTGATGCTCGTAATACCGACTTCTTCAGAAATCATGGCTCGTGGATTGTTGCCCGAAGGCGGCAAGTCCATTTGTGCAAAAATGGATTGGCAAAGCGAAAAAC
>JAYTUQ010000406.1:0-1058 GCA_043744455.1 Saprospiraceae bacterium
CACGTGCTGTCGAACGTAAAAAATACGGTCGTCCAAAAGCACGCGCTCGTTTCCAATTCTCGAAACGTTAATCATTTTGATATTAAGATTGAAGGCATTGAGCATAATGTCTTAATGGTCTTTTATCTAAAAATCTTTTATCTAAAAATCTTAACATCGTTATAAAAATAATGGAAAAGCTCACATATAAAGAGTTGCTTGATGCAGGTGTACATTTTGGACACCTCAAGCGCAAGTGGAATCCAAAAATGCAGCCGTACATCTTTACGGAACATAAAGGGATTCATATCATTGACCTTAATCGCACAACTGAAAGTTTAGAACGTTCAGCCAATGCAATGCGCCAAATTGCTAAAAGTGGTCGCAAAATTATGTTCGTAGCGACTAAAAAGCAAGCGCGTGACATCGTTCAAAAAGCCGCTTTATCTGTTGGTATGCCCTTCGTAACTGAACGTTGGTTGGGTGGTATGATGACGAACTTCTCTACAGTTCGTAAATCTGTCAAGAAAATGCAAACCATTGACTCGCGTCTGAACGACCCGACAAATACAAGCATTACTAAAAAAGAGCGTCAAATGATGGGTCGTGAGCGTGACCGTATCGAGAAAATCCTCGGTGGTATCGCTAACCTAAACCGTTTGCCCGCAGCTGTATTCCTTGTTGACATCGGACACGAGCACTTGGCATTGCAAGAGTCGAAAAAACTCGGTTTGCGCACGTTTGCTATGGTAGACACAAACTGTGACCCGAATACTGTTGACTTTGCAATTCCGTCAAACGACGATGCGTCAAAATCAATTTCAGTGGTGACAAACTACTTAATTGAAGCAATTCGTGAAGGTTTGGAAGAACGCACAAAAGCCTCAACTAAAGAAGGTTAATATTATTGATGAATTATGAATGATACATGATGACTGTCAAGTTATTATGTATCATTCATAGTTTAATATTCATCATTTTAACATTTATTATTCAACATTTATAATAGATACAACAATGGCTGTTAGCATTGAAGATATAAAAAAACTCCGCGACATGACAGGCGCGGGTATGGGCGA
>JAYTUQ010000407.1:0-1057 GCA_043744455.1 Saprospiraceae bacterium
ATGCGCATTAAAAAGTCCGGCGCAACAACTTCCACCGCACAAGTATTTGTTTTATTCCAAGTTTCAAACGGCGGCGCAAACTCTGGTTACATCACGGCCAATGGCGCGGATGCGGCAACATTTACATCAACTTCCGATATTCGTTTGAAGAAAAACGTTATTAATTTGCCCTCACAACTTCCTTTGATAACAAAAATGCGGCCAGTTGAATTTGATTATAAAAATGGATCGGGGCACCAAATTGGTTTCATTGCTCAAGAGGTAAAAGAAATTTACCCTGATACGGTAGCAAAAAATAAAGATGGTTATTATATGCTAGCTGGCTGGTCAAAAACCGATGCCCGCCTAGTGAAAGCCCTTCAAGAATTGGCGACGGAAAATGATGAGTTAAAATCAAGATTGCAAGCCATTGAAGAACAGCTTGGGATAAAATGAATGCCCATAGTCAATGCCCAAAATCTTAACCGCGCATATCTGACAAAAACAGGGCCAATGCGTGCCGATTTCGTGTCTGATATCGTGGATTTTAAGGATATGCAAGTTGGGTCAATTCAAGTGAAGTGGTCAGGCAATGATGCACTTGATGGGGAAATCTTTGTGGAAGGTTCAAATGTTCCCGAAGATGACTGGTTTGACGAAGTAAATTTAGGTTACAAAATTTTAGATGATGACGGCACCAAGGGTAAAAGAAAAAATCAGCTATTCAACCTTGGTCTTTTAGGTTTTAGATACGCCCGCGTCAAATATTTTAAAGGGGCCAATACCACAGGCGAAATTGAAATAATTGCCCTGGGGAAAAAGGGGGGATAACCTGTGGGAAAAATTATTGACCTACCCGCCGTGTTAGTCACATTCCCAGGTTCTATGCCTGTTACTATTACAAATACGGTCAACGTTGAAACTCCCGGCCCATCACTTTTTAAAGAGGGGCTGGCAAATTCAACACCTAACGTGCCTCAAACTTTAATTTCAGTACCTATCAACACCGTGCCCGTTGGTAAAACATGGCGCATTCGGCGCATCGAAGTTATTTCACGCGCCTATTCGGTGTCCACTG
>JAYTUQ010000408.1:0-48551 GCA_043744455.1 Saprospiraceae bacterium
TGTGTCATTCGATCTGTCATTGATACCCTTCGCAAAAGAGGCGTAGAAGTACTCCCTTGCCTAAATTTAATCATTAAATTACAACCTGTGTAGTTACAACTAATTTTAAGATGAAAAAAATACTTATTTTATTATTCATAGCAGCAAATTCGCTGTTTGCACAAGCGCAAAAGGACGCTGAACAAGAGAAACACATCAATGACGGGGGCATTGAGTTCTTTCACGGCACTTACACCGAAGCTTTGGCGAAAGCCAAAACAGAGAACAAACTCGTTTTTATGGATGCTTTCGCTGAGTGGTGCGGACCTTGCAAACGTATGGCGGCAACGACGTTCAAAGAAGCAAAGGTGGGTAAGTTTTTTAACGAAAACTTTATCAACGTCAAAATGGATATGGAAAAGGGCGAAGGTCCTGAGTTGAGCCGCAAATATGATGTCGCTGCCTATCCTACTTTGTTGTTTATCAACGAAAAAGGTGAGCAAATCCATAAATCTGTTGGCGGTTTGCAAGCCGAGCAATTGATTGGCAGTGCACGTCAAGCCCTCAGTAAAATTGACAACACCAAAGATTTTGAGAAAGATTACAACGCTGGTAAACGCGAGCCTGAGTTGATTTTAAACTATGTCCGTGCCTTGAATCGGTCAGGCAAATCGAGTTTAAAAGTCGTCAATGACTATCTTTTGAAGAGCGACTTGGCGAGCCCGTCCACTTTAAAAATCATTTTTGAAGGCACTTCACAAGCAGATTCACGGGTTTTTGACTTGTTAGTCAATAATCGCAAACAAATTAATGTGCTTTATAGTGAAACGCAAGTGAATGCAAAGATTGAAGATGCCATTCAAAAGACGGCGGACAATGCGGTTCAGTTTAAATCAGAGGATTTGCACAAAGAGGCGAAGGACAAGATGAAAATCTACTTTCCAGACAAAGCCAATGCTTTTGCTGTTGAAGCCGATATGAAGTTTTATAAAACCACAGGCGACATCAAAAGTTATTGCAAGGCGTGTGAAACATTTGTTAAAAAAGAGGCAAAATCCAACGCTAATTTGTTGTATCAAACCGCTAAGGAGATGATTGATGCCTTTCCAACAGATAAAAATGTTTTGTCCGATGCGGCTAAATACTTAAAAACGGCGTCTGAAAACGGTGGTTTATGCGAATATTATTACCTCTACGCTAAAACTTTACAACTTACTGGCAAAAAATCGGATGCTTTGACAAATGCGGAAAAGGCTTTAAAGATTGCGCGCGATACAGCGATTCAAATGGTGCCTGTGGTACAAAGTTTGATAGAACAAATAAAGGGCTAAGTCATTCGCCCTATGTTATTTTTAACATTGACGCATAATTTATACAGAACTTCCAAAAGGGTTAGCAACTTTTTGGAAGTTTTTTTGTATAATAAACTATAAAATTTAAAATATTTTAAAATGAAATTTGTAAACATCATACTAATTTTTTTCTGTCTTCAAACCCTTATTTCTGCTCAAAATACTGAGGGAGGCATCACGTTCATTCACGACCAATTTAGCGAGACTTTGGCGCGCGCAAAAAAAGAAAACAAGCTCGTTTTCATGGATGCGTACACGACATGGTGCGGTCCATGCAAGATGATGTCAAAATCGACCTTTACAGATACGGGTGTGTCTGCGTTATTCAATCAAAAGTTTGTGAATTTGAAGATGGATATGGAAAAAGGCGAAGGTCCTGCTTTGCAACAACGTTATGGCATCATGGCGTATCCGACTTTGTTGTTTTTAAATGCGGCTGGGGAAGTGGTTCATAAAGCGTTGGGTTACCACGATGCCGCACAGTTTCTGAATTTGGGACAAGTGGCTTTGAATGGTGAAGAGACTTTGGGTAAATGGATGATGCGTTACGAAAGAGGCGATCGTGACCCTGCTTTTTTGAAAGCTTATGCCGAAATTTTATCGGAAGCGTTTGAAACACAACGGTTTAAGGTCGCTGATGAATATTTGGCGACACAAACAGATTGGAAAACGCCTGAGAATTTAGCTTTTATTTACAAATTTACTGAGGGGGTGGATTCTAAACTTTTTTCTTTTTTAGTGAACAATCAAAAAGATTTTACGCCGCAATTTACTAAAGAAGAAGTTTCTTTAAAAATTCAAGAATTAGCGGGTGCTATTTTGTTTGCAGAAGACCATTTGCCGACTTTATCGTTGGCTGATTCGGTGATGCGTTTGGTTTATCCGCCGAATGAATTTGATAAAATGTCGTTGGGTTATCGTTTGCAATATTATCGTTTGAAAGGGGACAGATCGAATTATGCTGCGTCTGCGGTGGCGTATTTGAAGAAGTACGATGATTCGTCAGAGGCGTTGAATGAGAACGCTGTGACGTTTTATGAACAAATTGACGACAAAAAACTGTTGAAAAAGGCGGTGAAATGGGCGAAAAAGGCTGTCATCTTGGACAATCGCTTTGTGAACCAAATCGTTGTGGCGCAATTGTATAGCAAATTAGGTAAAAAGTCTCGTGCAAAGAAGGAGGCACAAAAAGCTATTGACATTGCGAAGAAGTCGGGCGATGGTTTTGATGAAGCCACTGACTTGATGGCTGAATTGGCAGAGAAGAAGTAAAGTTTTGTGTTGTTCAATTCAAACTTAAAATGTCTTGCCGATTAATTGCTGCTGCCATGACCGCTGGAAATTTGTCGGGTGTGCAAGCAAAAACGGGAATATCTAAGGCGGCGAGCAGTGCTGCATTGTGTTTGTCGTAAACAGGTTTTCCTTCGTCGTTTAAAGCCAAAAGTACAATTAATGTCGCGCCTGATTCTTTGATGGATTGCACGCGACGAAACATTTCAGGCGCGTGTCCGCCTTCAAAAAGGTCAGATATGAGCAGGACGATTGTTTCTGAAGGCGTTGAAATACACCCCTCAGTATAAGTCAGTGCTTTTGCGATGTCTGTACCACCGCCCAATTGGGTGCAAAACAACAAATCCACAGGGTCATTGATGTATTCGGTCAAGTCAACGACTTCTGTGTCGAAGACAATCATTTGTGTTTTGATAGAACGTAGAGATGCCATGACCGCACCAAAAACCGAAGCGTATACCACACTCGTTGTCATCGAGCCACTTTCATCTACCAGCAAAATAACATGTCGCAAGGCTTGTCCGCGCCGACCTTTGCCAATCAAAATCTCGGGTATAATTGTTTTGAGCGTGGGTTGATAGTGTTTTAGGTTGGCACGAATGGTTTTATCCCAATCCATTTCGTTCATTTTGGGACGGCGGTTGCGCACAGAGCGACTTAATGCGCCACGAATGGCTTCTCTCAATGGTTGATTCAGCTTTTTTTCCAATGCTTCCACCACTTTTTTTACAATCAGCCGTGCCGTTTCCCGCGTTTCGTCGGGCATCGCTTTGTTGAGCGTCAATAAAGTGGTGACAAGGTGGATATCGGGTTGAAAACTCTGCAATAATTCGGGTTGCAGCAACATCTGGTTCAGTTCAAGGCGTTCTAAAGCATCGCGTTGCATGACTTGCACCATCGGCGTGGAAAAATATTTGCGTATATCGCCCAACCAACGATTCACTATGGGCGTTGATTTGCCCAAACCTCCTTTTTTATCGGCTTCTCCACCGTACAAGGCTTCGAGCGTATCGTCCATGCCTTGTTGTTGCTCTGTCAAAACGACGACTGCCTCATCTGTTTGTTGCGCATCAGGCACCCCCTCAGTATTTTGTTCCGATTCGGCATCTTTTCCGAGTATGAGCCGCCATTTTTTGAGTTTATCGTCCAATTTTTTTTATTTTTTTGACTACTGATTTAGCTGATTTTTTGTTGTTATTGTTTTTTTTGAACGCTGATTGGACTGATTTTTTTGATTTGCGCTGATTTTTTTGTTGTTATTGTTGTTTTTTGAACACTGATTGGACTGATTTTTTTGATTTACACTGATTTTTTTTTTACGCAATAAAGAAAAAATCAGTGTAAATCAAAAAAATCAGTCCAATCAGTGTTCAAAAGAACCCTTAAACAGGTGCATCAGTTGCACCACGCCTCTTATTTTCCAAAATAGAAAACACAATCATACCTCCAATGCTGGCACTCAATCCATAAATGATAGCGGGATAGTCTGTTTCTATATTGGTCATCAATAGCCACACCAATAAACCCATAATCATGGCTGCCATGGCACCCCAAGCGGAAGCTTTTTTCCAATAAAGCCCCGCAATCAATGGCACAAACAAGGAAACAAGGCTTAACTCCGATGATTGGCGCACCAATTCGTAAATACTTTTGTCTAATGTTGCAAAAAAAATAGACACAACTGTGATAAAAACAACACCCAAACGCATAATGTACAGCAATTGTTTGTCTGTCAAGTTGGGATAAAAAGGCTTGACAATGTTTTCACCAATAACGGTGGAAGGCGCAAGTATTGCACCGCTTGCCGTACTCATGATAACACCCGTAAAGATGGGGACACCCGTCAGTATATTTAGTATTGTTGACAGTGCAATAAGTTGTGCTGCAATCCAACCCCAATACGATGGAATCATCATGACTGCCGATAACATCTCTGCGCGCGGACTATATCGCCGCCGAAAATAGTCACTGAACGTGTAAAGATTGAGCCGATACAAAGGTTTTGCCATAAAAATGCCGATGAATATCAAACACAACGCCGCACCAAAAGGATCTTCGATGATTCCCATCAATCCCTCGTTGAGAAATGCCGTTGATGCGCCCATAACGGTCTCTGAACCGAACCATGTGGCAAATAAACCTGCTGCAACAACGCTCATAGGCATGCGTCGACCCGCCATGACGAAGTCATTGGTGTTTTTGACGAAGCGCGATGCCCACCAACCAATGAAAACGGTGATAATCATATAAAATACAACAAATAGCAGAAGAATATTTTTGTCTGGCAACGTGTTTTGTTTATATTTTTTTGAAAATGATATTAACCGTTGAGACCTTTCCAAAAGTTTTAAAACTTTTGGAAAGGTCTTTTTTTAAATTCTAAATACCCCCCTCAGTATTTTAAGCTCTAAGGAAGCTACCGCAAAATTTAAGCGAGCAATCGCAAGGGTTATCCTTACTTTTTTACCGCATAGTCCACTACTAAATGGCAAAAAGACTGCATACCCAATACAAAACCGCCTTCATCAATATAAAATTCGGGTGCATGGTGCGGTGCAACTTCGACCGCGGACTTTCCTTTTGCCATACCGCCGAGTCCGAAAAATAAACCGGGTATTTTTTCTTGATATTTGGCAAAATCTTCGGCAGCAGTGGTGGGTAATGCCACGCGAATATTGTTTTCACCCGCCACTTCTTCTAATGTGGGATACATTTTTTTAGTCAATTCAGGATTGTTGTAAGTAACGGGGTTGCCAATTTCGATATTGAGGTCGGCGGAGGCACCCGACGCTTCCGCGATGTTTGTTACCATACGCCGCATATTTTCATGGACTTGTTTTTGAATTTTTGGGTCTAAAACGCGAATGGTTCCCGTTAGTTTGGCTTCTTCTGGTATGATATTCTCACGCACACCTGCTTGAAACATGCCTACAGTAATGACAGCCGGCGATTCTGTCAAAGGTGTCATGCGACTGATGACGGATTGTAAACCTGTGACAATAGATGCACCAACCACAATTGGGTCAACACCATTCCAGGGCATACCGCCATGCGCTTGTTTACCTTTTATAATAATTGTGAACCTATCGGAACTTGCTTGTGAGCCACCTGACCGATACGACAGCGTTCCGACGGGCGATTGCGCGCTCATGTGCAAGCCAAAGATGGTTTCTACTTTTGGATTGTCCAAAACGCCTTCTTTTATCATATCGCCCGCGCCGCCTGTCTCGCCTTTGGGCGCACCTTCTTCTGCGGGTTGAAAAATAAAGACAACAGTGCCTGCCAAATCGTTTTTAACTTGACTTAAAACGGCTGCCGTCCCCATCAAAATAGCAGTATGACAATCATGTCCGCACGCGTGCATAACGCCTGTTTCGACACCGTTAAAAGTGGTGCGCACCGTTGATTTAAAAGGTACGTCCGTTCTTTCCAAAACAGGCAAAGCATCAATATCGGCGCGTAAAGCGACAACTGGTCCGGGTTTTGCACCTTTCAAAATACCGACAACGCCTGTTTTGGCAATGCCAGTACGTACTTCCATACCTAAAGATGTGAGATGTTCTGCGATAATCTTAGCCGTACGCGTTTCTCGATTAGACAATTCTGGGTTTTGGTGAAAATCGCGCCGCCACGCAATTACTTTAGCTTCCATGCCTCTGGCTAATTTGTCCATTTTAATTTTTAAATCCGCGTTTACATCTTTTTGGGCAAAAATAGGCAGGGTAAAACAGAAAAAAAAGATGAAGACAAGGCTTTTTTGTGTAAAAAATTGGTTGGACATACGTTGTTTGTTCTGCATTTTTTTTATTGTATTGATGATTTGAGAATGGTTGTTGAATTTCGGCTAAAAATAGACAAATGTGTTTAGTTTGAATGCAAGCGTTTTTAAAATTTTTTAGAGACAATAATGTTTACTTAGAGACGGCAAAGTTTAAAACTTTGCCGTCTGTTATATTTGCAATGTAAAAAAAAGGTTTGACAGCAAATCAATGCTACCAAATCCCAATTTAAATCCAAATTTTTCTACTTTTTATTTTTTTTATGGCACTAAAAATACTTTAAGTGCAAAGACAAATCTTAACACATAGTCATATAGTAAACATAGCTTTATAAATACTTGAAAATCAATAAACTATGTGTCCTATGTGTCTACGTGTTAAATTAAAGCAATGAACTTTTTGGTCAGAATACTATGCACGAACTTTTGTTAAGTCGTCTTTACAATTTCCGTCGTTGTCTTCGTTTTTGTTTTGCTATTTTTAGCTGCTTTATTGCCACTTTTGGTGGTTGCGGACGTCACAACCTTTGCGACATTGTAGGCATTAAAAAATTCGGGCTGTTTTTTTCGAAAGGCGGTAATGAGATTGTCCATACCTTTTTTAATAACCATCATTTCATTGATGCGGGTCGTCAAACCTTCCGTTGCTTGCGGTTTATTTTGCTTGGTGGTGGCATGTTTGGGCAGCATATCATTGTAGTTCGTCACTTTATTGGACAATATGGAGACCCAATCTTCTTCAATGCCGTACTCAACGGCTTTAAGCGGCTTCATTTTTAGGGCAGATGTGAGAAACGATTGCAGCGTTGTCACCATATCCAAAGGCTTTTGGGCTTTGAGTTTGGTGGACATTAAGTTGGGCAAAATGCTTTGCAAAATGGTGTCTTTTTCTTCTTCGGCATACTGCACGAACAAACTCAAATCTTCGATGACATAGTTAATGATGTCTAATTTTTCGGCATCTACATCGGTCACAATGGAAGAAGAACTGACTTTTGCTTGATTTTTTTGGACAGATTGTATGCCCACATCGCTCCGTTTGAGCTTTAAAGCTTGATACTTTTCATTGAACTTAGGCACTAACGGCAAAAAAGTGTCGTATTTGGCACAAAAATCCAATAATGTGTCTACTGTTTTGACTTTTTCTAAGTCGCGTGCATTAAAATTTTTCTCGCTCATCTTTAAAATAGTTTTTTAATTAAAAGATATATTTTTAAAAACCATACAAAAATATGAGACATTTAAATTAAATGCAAGTGTTTTGTGAAAATATATTAAAGAAATGTATAAAAAATAACAATTATTTTTAAGAATGAGCGGTTTTGATGACCCCCTCAGTAAAAACAAGTATAAACAGCCTTTTAACCCGACGCGTCATTGTGCGGAACAAAGCAATCCAGTCCGTTTATGCACTAACCTGTCATTTAATTAACCCCTTGATATAATTTGCAGACAATGCAAGGTCATTGCGTGCGGCTTGTTTACTGATGACGGCATTGATTTTATCGTCCTTTTCACGTAAAAATTGTAAAAGATTGTCGGTTTTATTGGCATATGCCTTGAAATGGTGGGCAAATCGGTTTTACTGTTGTTTGGTTTGCAGGGCTTTTTTTACTTTTTCAACATCTTTATGCGTCACACCCGCTTCTTTTAAATCATCGAAATCTTGTAATAGTATTTCCACATTTGTGTTGTCGGCATCTTGGCGTTCATCGTTGGCGTAATCTTGATAAATCTTCAAGGCTTCGCTGTATTTTCCTTGAAACAGCAGCGCATGACCTAAGTTTGTTTTAATAAATACCAATTCTGGCGACAAGTTTAAGCCGCGCCGTGCTGCCTTTTCAGCGTCTGTATATTTTTTTAAAAACAAACTAAACCATGCTTTATTGCCACAATATTCAGACAACTTATGCCGATAACTGGTGTCTTGTTTGAACCGATTTTCTAAGGTATCAATGATGATGGTGCAGAGATTGAAACGTGAAATGGCGTCGGTCGCTTTTTCAAATTGGTTTTCTAAAGCAAACAGTCTATCATCCGATTCATCAGCGGATTCCTCTTTCAGTCCGGGATTAACGACCGCATTTATGGCAGCTTGTTGGGCATTGTACTCTTTTGAATTCACCCATTTACGGGTGAAAGCGGTGTAATCGGCTGCATTTTTTTTATCTTTTTCAAGCTGTTTAATTCTTGATTGATTGGCAACAACAGTATCCTCGGGTTCAAGTTCCGTACTTTCAGCGTACAGTTCGTCTAATGGGTACACGTAACTCGTATTTTCAATATTGCTGGCTTCTACTGACCATAGTTTTGCCGTTGTTGCCATATCAGCGGTTGCTAAATATTTGCCATCGGGCGAAAATGCCACTTTACTGATGCCTACTTTATGCCCCACAAAAGTTTTGAGCGGTTGGCCTGTTTTAGCAGACCATAATTTTGCCGTATTGTCGGCGCAACCCGTTGTTAAATATTGACCATCGGGCGAAAACATCACCGCTTGCACCCTGTTTTGATGTCCCTTAAATGTCTGCACAAGTTGTCCTGTCTTTACCACAAACATGTTGGCAGTCATATTATCATTGCCTGTTGCTAAATATTGACCATCGGGCGAAAAAGCGATAGAACGCACAATATCGTGTGGAAATGTCAACGTTTTGTACAACGCACCCGTTTCTAATGACCACAATTTCACAGTTTCATCATAGCTACCCGTTGCAATATAGCTGCCATTCTCTTTACAGTGGACACAAACTGTAGAAAACGCGAGCGCGGCAATTGGCTGTTTATGACCCACAAAAGTTTTAATTACTTCACCTGTTTCTACCGACCACAATTTTGCCGTTTTGTCTTTACTACCCGTCAGTATGTAACGGTCGTCAGGCGAAAAAGCGATTGAAAAGATTAAATCTTGATGCCCTTCAAAAGTTTTTACCATTTGCGCTGTTTCAACTGACCAAAGTTTTGCCTTATTGTCCGAGCCTACCATGACAATGTATTTGCCATCGTGCGAAAAAACAGCGGAGCGAACTGTCTCTTTTATGCCCTTAAATATTTTGAAAGATTGACCCGTTTTGACCGACCACAATTCTATCGTTTTGTCCGTACTTTCTGCCGCAATGAGGTTTACATCGTTTAAATCACCCGTCGCAGAAGGCAAAAAATCAAGCGCAACAAACTCATAATACAGTCCTTTAAATGTTTTGAGCGATTTATCAGTCTTTAAAAGCCACAATTTTGCCGTTTTGTCCAAACTTCCTGTTGCCAAATATGTACCATCGGGCGAAAAAGCCAACGACTTTATGTTGTTTGGATAATCCCAAAAAGTTGTTATCGGTTGCCCCGTTTTGATAGACCAAAATTTAATGGATTTGTCGCCGCTACTTGTCGCTATGTATGTACCATCGGGTGAAAAAGCAACAACATCAACACTTCTTTTATGCCCTACAAAAGTTTCTAAAATTTGCCCCGTTTCCACTGACCACAATTTAGCCGTATTGTCATTGCTACCTGTCAAAATGGACTTTCCATCGGGCGAAAAAGCGACTGTACGCACCAAATCCGTATGTCCTACAAAAGTTTTGACTGCCGAATCTGATGTCCTTGACCATAATTTGACCGTTTCATCATCGCTGCCTGTCACAAAATATTTGCCATCTGGCGAAAAAGCCACCGCATGAATGGGTTCTTTATGTCCCACAAAAGTCTTGACCACTTGCCCCGTTTCTACCGACCACAATTTGGCTCTATTATCTGCCGATGCTGTCATCAAATACTTCCCATCGGGTGAAAAAGCGACTGAAAAAATATAACCCTTGTGCCCAATCAAAGTTTTCACCGCTTGACCCGTTTCCACCGACCACAATTTAGCGGTATAATCGTAGCTACCTGTCGCAATGTACTTGCCATCGGGCGAAAAAGCGACCGCATTGATGCCATACAAATGTCCCTCAAAAGTTTTTATCAGTTGCCCCGTTTCTACTGACCACAATTTGGCAGTATAATCCGAGCTACCCGTCACAACTGTTTTGCCATCGGGCGAAAAAGCCACTGCGTCAACGTAGCTTTGATGCCCCCTCAGTATTCTTTGAAAAAAAACGTGTTGCCGTGCCGTATCAACGACCATATCGTAGTAGTTAAAAGCAGATGCTTTCTCTTCGGGATGCCTTTGCATATTGTATTCAAGTATCCGCAATGCCAAAGTGGGATTTTTTTCTTTGGCTAACAAAGCCGTTGCTAAGTTATTGGCGGCTCGTGCTTGTTTTTCGGCTTTATTTTTTTGCTCAATCGCTATTTGGGTTTGTGTTTCGGCTCTTTTTTGTTGTTGCGTGGCAATGACCGTTTGCACTTCCGCCCTTTTTCGCTCATCAATTGCCGTTTGTTTTTGTTTTTGAATGCCCCTAAACACCGCATTAATCGCATCATCAATCTCTTTCCCTTTTGACGGGTCGCACCGCCGTGCCGAGTTGAAGCACAGCAAAGCTTTATCGAACAAACTGTCTTTTGTGGCTTTTGCGCCTTGGTTGTAGAGGGCGGCATAGTCGCATTTTTGGGCGTTTGCTTGTCCAAATAGCGCGATGCTGAATATGATGCAAATGAATAGAAGAATGTTTCTTTTCATGCTTTATTTTTTAACACACTTATCGGATATTTTAAAAATTAATGTTGTCAACTTAGTACATTTATGTTGTTGTTATCACATAGGAACATAGAGGTTTTCACATAGAGAACATAGTTTTTTATAGCTTTTTCACTCAAAAACTATGTAAACTATGTGAAAATTCCTATGTTCCTATGTGTAAAGGAAACATTATTCTTTCGCTAAGTTTCAAGTTTAAGAAAATTTGAAATTTTCCTAAACTTATCTTGTGTTTTCTTTTCTATTTTACCCCCCTCAGTAAAAATGGTGTTTTTAGCATCATTTTATTGTTTGGTTTGCAAGGCTTTTTTTACTTTTTCGATGTCTTTGTGTGTGATACCCGCAGCTTCTAAATCATCGAAGTCTTTTAATAGCACATCGAGATTTTTTTTGGCGTTATACTGAGGGGTATCATTTGCGTAGTCTTGATACACTTTGAGTGCTTCATCATATTTGCCTTGAAACAAAAGTGCATGACCTAAATTAGTTTTGATAAAAACCTGAGTTGAGTCAATCTCTAAACCGCGTTTGCTTGCTTTTTCCGCCTCTTCAAATTTTTTTAAGAATAAAGCATACCATGATTGAGTGCCGTAGGTTCTTGCCAATTGTTCTTTGTAAGTTGTGTCTGTTTTTAAGCGTTTTTCTAAGGTATCGGTCAATGTTTCATAAAGTTGATAGGTTAAAACAGTATCACCACTACTCGCAATAGTATCAGTCAATATTTCAATAATATTTCTTTTGGCTAATCGCTCCTTTTCTTTTTCTAAATCTTCTTCATCCTTTTTCAATCGTTCTTTTTGCAGCACTTCTCGTAAAGAATCCTCCAAGATTTTATAAATTTTATAATCTTCTGACAGCCGATAAGCATTTATGGCATCATTGTTAAGTTTATCTTTTTGACGAGTCATTGTTTCCTCACGAATACTGTCCTCTTGTGCAACAAGAATATCGTTGAATTCTAGTTCAATGCCTTCTTTTTTTAGCTCATTCAAAGAATAAGCATAAGTACGCGTTGAATTTTCAATCGCACATGTTGCCATTGACCACAATTCAAGCGTATTGTCACCGCTGCCTATTGCTAAATATTGCCCATCGGGCGAAAATGCAAGAGCGGAAACATCATTTAGGTTTATTGTCTCTATGTCAACCAATTGACCCGTTTTGATTGACCATATTTTGGACAGCAAATTGTCGGCATTTGTTCTGATGTGTTTGCCATCGGGCAAAAAAGTTATTGTCTTAAAATTGCCTTCTAAGCCTTTAAACGTTTTTAGCGGTTGACCCGTTTCGACTGACCACAACCGCGCTTCACTGCTCTCACTACCGACGATTAAATATTGCCCATCGAGCGAAAACGCAACCGATGTGCCTTCGTGTGAATTGATTGTCAACGTTTTCAGCAGTTGACCTGTTTTACTTGACCACAGTTTAATGGTTGTGTCGGTCTCGCTCGTCGCTATTTTTTGCCCATCGGGAGAAAGGGCAACGCATCGATTCGGCTTTTCGGGTGTGCCAAAAGTTTGAAGTACTTGATAAGTTTCCATAGACCACAATTGAACAATTCCTTGCCCACTTCTCGTTAAAAGAGAGCGACCATCGGGCAAAAACAGCACCGATTTGACTTTATCTTGATGCCCTGTTAAAGTTTTTAAAAGCTGACCCGTTTCAACAGACCAAACAAGGGCTTCATAGTCGGGTTTATACCGCAACTCACCACCACTACCCGTTGCCAAAAACCGACCATCGGGCGATAGCGCAATAGATTGAATTATTTTTTTATGTCCCGTAAAGGTTTTAAGGCATTGACCCGTCTTTATTGACCATAACTTTGCTGTTTTGTCTTCATTCCCCGTCACTATGTATTGTCCATCCGACGAAAATGTAAGGACACTCACTCGATTTTCATGCCCTTTAAAAATCTGAATGGGTTGATTTTTAGTCAATGTCCAAAGCACAATATCCCCACTTTGCGTATCCATAACGACATATTTGCCATCAGATGAAAATGTAGCAGCAGACGTAAATCCTTTAAGCCCCCTCAGTATTTTGGGCGGCTCGGTTTTTTCTAACGACCATTGTCTGGCAACACCCTCATTATCGCCTGTCATTAAATATTTGCCATCGGCAGAGAATGTCATAGAATTGATAGCAAAAGAATGTCCCACAAACGATTTTAGGACTTGACCTGTTTGTATTTGCCACATTTTCACAATGCCACTACCGACATCCACTGCAATTTGTTGACCATTAGGCGCAAAAGCGACCGCATGGATATTAACTTGTCCTTCCGAAAATGTTTTGACAACTTGTCCCGTTTCAACGGACCATCGTTTTGCTGTACCATCGTTACTACCTGTCAGAATAGAGCGTCCATCGGGTGAGAAAGCAACAGCATTCACGACTTTCGTGTGTCCTATAAACGTTTTGACAGCTTGACCCGTTGTAATAGACCATAATTTTAGAGTGCCGTCATAATCACCCGTCGCAAGATACTGACCGTCTGGCGAAAATTTGATTGCCCAAATGTAGTTGCGATGCCCAATAAAGACTTTTATCGCCTTCCCCGTCTCTAACGACCACAGTTTTGCCGTTTTGTCCACGCTACCCGTTGCAATATATTGACCATCAGGCGAAAATGCGACTGCCCAAACTTGTTTCTCATGCCCAACGAATGTTTTTATCAATTGCCCTGTTTCCAACGACCACAATTTTGCTGTCATATCGCCACTACCTGTCACCATATATTTACCATTCGGCGAAAAAGCAATGCCTTTAACACTTCCATGATGCCCCCTCAGTATTTTTTGAAAAAAAGGCGTTTGACTCGCCGTATCCGTTGCTATTTGATAAAAATTAAAGGCTGTTGTTTTGTCATCAGGATGTTTTTTCATATTGTATTCCAACATCCGAAAAGTCAAAGTGGGATTATTTTCTTTAGTTACTGCCGCCATTGCTAAGTTATTGGCAGAACGCGTTTGTTTTTCCGCTTTATTTTTTTGCTCAATCGCTATTTTAGTTTGCGCTTCCGCCCTTTTTCTTTCATCAATCGCCGTTTTTTTCTGCTTCTGAATCCCCGCAAACACTTTATTTATCGCTGCATCAATCTCCTTCCCTTTTGACGGGTCGCACCGCCGCGCCGAATTGAAACACAGCAAAGCTTTGTCGAACAAACTGTCTTTTGCCGCCTTTGCGCCTTGGTTGTAGAGCGCGGCGTAGTCGCATTTTTGGGCGTTGATTTGTCCAAACAGTGCGACGCTGGATATGATGCAGATGAATAGAAGAATGTTTCTTTTCATGCTTAATTTTTTAACACACGTCTCGGATATTTTTAAAATATCCGAGACGTATTGAGCAATGGCGAATAGATATTGACGAAATTTTCTACATCAAGCGTTGATTAGTTATGCTCGCGTTTCATAAGTATCGGATATTTTTAAAATATCCGATACTTGACTGATTAACTATAATTAATCAATACATGATGTATAAAATGTTGTAAGTGTGCGTAAAAAATATTGCAACCGATTGTTTAACCCCGTTCTTCTTTTTAAGCATTATTGCAACGGATTGTTTTATTTTTGCTCTTACACGCATTTATTTTTCTTGTTGCACAAAAATATTTTTTGGTGTACGCTTATTTTTTTCTTTGCACGGCAGTTGCTTTACACTATTTTGTTTTACCGTACTTTATCACCTACTTTATTTCAGGCATAATGGACAATGTTTTTTGTCAGTTTCTAAAAACAAACCTTTGTATGCGTTGTTCTTTTTGTTGACACCTAAATATTTTACCTTGTATCACTTCATCATTACACTGTATTGTTTTTGTTTTACAACAGATTGTTTTATTTATCTTTTACACTTGTTGCCCAAATAAGGTAACGCATGAAATAATGAAGATGAACAGAAGGGGTTTGCTTTTCATTGTTCATTTTTATCGATTTAATGCTTTCTTTGGCAGACACTATGATGGAAAAATTTTCAATTTTCCCTAACGCGTTTAGTGTATTCTGTGTACAAGAATAGGAAATATCAAAGATTTCTTATTCTGCGTACTATTTTTTCTTGTAATTAAAAATAAGGGACAGCGAATCAATCGTTTTTTGTAGCGCATCGCTGTCTTTAAAGTATTCATTCTTGATAGATTGCATCGAATCAATGTCCCCTAACGCATAAGAGATGTGTCCAGAGTTGTTATAGTTGTTAATATTGACGGCAAGACGCGATATTTCTTGCTGTTTGTACAGTTTTAGGTTATTGACTGCTTTTATTTCATTCGCTTTTGCTGTATCTGCGTTCAATTGGGCTTTTATTGCGTTCGCTTTTGCTGTATCTGCGTTCAATTGGGCTTTTATTGCGTTCGCACTTGCTATTTTGGCATTACTATTTGAAGCAAGCGCAAAGAAAACTGCCGCAATCAACAGCACACCCAAAACTGAAAACGCAATAACCAATTCTCTACGCCGCTTTTTCCGCCTTCTTTCCTTCTCCACAATGCTATCGGCGATAAATTGGCTTTCTCTTTTGTTCATCCACGTATTATTCGACCCCCTCAGTATATCGAGGCGCGGGTCATCGTGCCACAAGACGTCGATATTTTTCAAACTGCTGTAATCATCTACCGCTTCGGCGAGTTTATTTTGTAGCAAAACGTTTTCCTCGCCACGTGCTTTCACCCATTCTATCAATTTTGTCCATGCGCGCATGAGGGCATCGTGTGCAGGTTCGACATAAGTGCGTCCCTCGCTGTCTTTGCCCACGACCATCAGACGGGCTTCTTGCATGAGGTTCATGACGGTCTCGACACGCTTTGTTTCTGCGGCTTCTGGAAATTCTAAATCTGTTTTAAACACCCTTTTACCCGCATAATCGCCGCCACCAATCGAGACCATCCGCAACATCACGTTCCGCATTGAATCTTGGTGCGCCGCATCGAGTTCTGTGTAAACTTTATCCGCTTTTTTGCGCAATGAACCAATGACACCGCCGAGCGCATTGTAATCCTTTTCGGTCAATAGGCGGTCATTTCTGCCGCTTGTCACGTACTTTTCGTAGAGTTCGCTCAATGTAAACGACAAAAGCGGCAACGCACCAGGCGATTGCACGACCTCTTGCAAGATTTGGTCAATCAATTGCGGTTTATCGAATTGCAAAACGGCTTGCACCGTCGGGCGCACAATGACTTCGCGCAATTCATCGAAGGTAAACGGTGGTACAACAAACCGACCGTTGTGCCAATCCACCCAATCCGTATCAAATTGGGGTTCAAAATCAGACCTAACAGTAGCAATGACTTTTAAACCGTCTGCCAGGTACCCCCTCAGTATATTGAGGAATTCTTCTCTATCGGTATCGCTGCTTTGCGTCAACAATTCCTCAAATTGGTCAATAATCAGCACCACTTTTTCTTTGTTATCAGGCAGTTCCACGTGCGACATCACTTCCAAAGGCTTCTGCGTCGGACGAATGACAGGCAACACGTTAAAACCTTTTTCCCGTAAGGCAGGAATAATTCCAGCTTTCACAACCGATGACTTGCCCGTGCCCGACGCACCCGACACAACCGTGAGTTTTTGAGACAGCACCCGTTCCATAAGTTGTTCAATCACACGGTCACGCCCATAAAACAATTCTTTATTTTCCTCATTGAACGATTGCAGCCCCATAAACGGATTGCTTTTGGGTATCGCCGGCAAGTTTAAACGGTGGTTAGGGGCAAAAAATATGAATTCACCTTTATCATGTTTCGGCATCGTGAAGATAGAAGGCGTTTGACGCATTCGTTTATTCACGGCGAGCGTGGGTAATTCCACTTGTTCGCGCAGATAAAGGTACATTTCGGTCGCTGTGATGATGCCATCGCCGCCATCTGCGGGCACCATGTCGCCCTTGCCTGACAATGCCTCAAATAAAGCCAAGGCAAAGGGCGAATGTTTCCCATCCGTATCCCGTTGGTTTTCCAATCCTTTCAAACTGTCAAATGCTCGTTGGTCATGTGAAGCCGAAGCCAAGACTTGCCAAGCATTATCGGTCAAATAGCGTTCAAATCGCTCTTTGTAAATGCGTTTTGGTAGAAAAAGCGTGTCCACATCGCGCTGTGTGGTTGCCCAACGAATAGACCCTGCGAAGCAACAATCCAATATCATGAGTAAATGGCGACAAGGCAAGGCTTCACAACATTCTTGAAGGAACGACATGGAAATTAACGTGTTACCATCGTTCACTTTTGCATCAACTGGCACAATATAACCGTTCATACCCTTATCATCTTCGAGCGCAATGCCATGTCCTGCAAAGTAAAACACGACTGAATCGTGTTCACCCACCACGTTTTTCATGTTTTCCAAGAACCCCCTCAGTGTAACGGCATCTGGATCAATACAAAGCGGGTGTACGGTGTGGTGATGCTGTTCTTGTAATACTTGACCCAACCGTGTGGCGTCATTGACGGCTGTTTTGAGGATTGACACGTAGCGATATGCGTTGATACCCACAATAAAAGCATGTTGCGTTTGGAAAGATTGGACATTGTAGTCGGCTTCTAAGTTCGCGCGCATGATACCGCGTGTTGTGGGCGAGTTGTTTTCCATTACATCTGTTTGGTTGTTTATGAACGGCTGATTTTTCTCTTTTTACTTTGGATAAAGATAATCACAAAGCATAAATTACAGCACACATTTATGAAGTTTTTAAAATTTTGTAACTGTTATTAATCAATAAGTTACGCCCACGTTAAGGAAATTTTAAAAATTTCCTTAACGTTTTTTTTTATTAAACACATAGCCACAAAGAACACATAGCTTTTTGATTGTCAAAAATCAAAAAGCTATGTGTTCTTTGTGGCTATGTGTTTAATTGACTCTGTTATATTTTACGCATCGTCTGTAAGGCTCGAAAAAGCAAAGGGAAGCCTAAATTAATAGGCTTCCCTTTGTGGTTATTTTTTATTGGTGTGTTGGTTATTCGGCTGTACCAATAACTAATTCACCAATAACAAATAACCAATACACCAATAACCAATTACGGTGTCAACATCTGCGAGAAAATGGCTTTTAGTTGCTCATTTTTCTCTTTCGAGACGATTTCGGTGAGCATATCCAACAAATCGGCGTAACCAGTGCCAGGCTTTCCTTTAAATGTTTTGCGGACATCGCTGATAGCTTTGGCACAAGCGAAACGTCGCCAAGGAGATTGTGACTGATTGATGGCAATGTCTTTAAGTTTGCCCATTTTAGCAAGGACATCGGCATCAGGTGTTTTCAATTTGTCCAAAACTTTGACATAATTGCCTAAGAAACCGATGCTTGGCAGACCATCAATCTTTGTAATGCTGCGTTCGAAGAAGTCAACATGTTCTGGCTTCGGATTTTCGGTATAAATGGAGCCAACACCGTTGACTAAGTCGCTGTTTTCATCGTTTTCGTACTTTTTAGCAGCCACCAATGCCGCGTCAGCATCTACTTTGTAAAGGGCTTGCAAAGCGGATGAGATGACGGGATAGGCTGGTTCTTTGTCCAAAATATTGCGGTACGTCGCTGCCCATTTTGCATCTTTTGTTGCTGCCAATTTCGACAATGCCGCCGAACGAGTTGTTGAACGCGTGTCTTTTTCTGCAGTTATCGCAATTTTGTCCAATACTGAGGGGTCCTCTTTGATGCGATAGCCTTGAATGGCAGCTTCACGAATTGCCCAATATTTGTCGTCCATCGCTTTTTTCAATGTTGTTTGCGCTTCTTTTGTGCTACTTTGACGCAAATCTTCTATGGCTTCGATGCGGGCTAAGTAACGCGGCGCATTGTTGTACATAAAGATAAATTCTTCTTCGGTATGATTGTCTGTTTTCTGTGCGAGCAACATACGGTCGCCGTCGAAGTCTACTAAAGCGGGTTTTGTGGGCGCATCGAATGTAAACGTTTGTATGCGTTTAGTGATGCGGATTTTTTCACGCTTTGCCACTTGTCCTGCCGCTTGATAGATGTCCACACTGAGGGGTAGGTCAAAAATGGCGGGTGTACCGTCTTTCATTTCCTGTTTTTGCTCAACAGTCATGGTGATTTTTTTCGCCGTTTCGTCGTATTCATAGCTGATGTCAAGCTGCGGATGACCAGAGGCATAGTACCATTGATTAAAGAACCAGTTTAGGTCTTGTCCACTCACTTCCTCCATAGCCAAACGCAATTGTTGCGCTTCGCCTGTTTTGAATTGGTTGTCAGTGAGATATTTTTGCAAGGCTGTGAAAAAAGCATCATCACCTAAGTAGTTGCGCAGCATGTGTAAGATGCCGCCCCCTTTATTGTATGAGTGTGCATCAAACATCGCTTCGCGATTTGTGAATTTAAAATCCACCAAATTATGCACATTTTGCTCGGCTTGCCCAAAATAACCGTCCATAGCTTCGCGACGGTGGTAATCACCAGCGTCTATGCCGTATTTATGTTCCAACCACAGCCCTTCAGAGAAGTCTGCGAACGATTCATTGACGGTTAAGTTCGACCAACTTTCAGCTGTGACCAAATCACCGAACCAATGGTGGAACATTTCATGTGCCACAACAATTTCGTTGTAATCTTTGTCAATCAATTCACGTTCCGTACCGTTCATAAACTCGCCATAAACGATAGCCGTTGTATTTTCCATTGCGCCCGACACATAGTCTCGCACAGTGATGTGTGCCAACTTCTGCCACGGATATTTTACCCCCAGTTTTTCAGAGTAAAATGTGAGGATTTCAGGTACATTTTTATAAATCGTCTTTGCATACTTCTCGTATTTCGGTTCGACATAATACATAATGTCTTTACCCTGCCATTTTTCTGTGACCACAGCAAATTCCCCGGCTGCCATCATCACGAGGTACGGGGCATGCGGCATATCCATAACCCAATGGTCCGTACGCGTACCATCTGTGTTTTTCTTCGCGTCTTTCAACAAACCATTGCTCAATGTTTTGAACTTATCTTCGACGGTCATATAGATTTCACTGGTCATTTTTTCGTTCGGCTTGTCAAAAGTTGGAAACCAACGGCTGTTTGACTCCGTTTCGCCTTGTGTCCAAACTTGACGCGGCTTATCGGGTTCACTTTCATCAGGATTGATAAAAAATAAACCTTTATCGCTTGTGATAGCTGCCGAACCGCCGACAGGACCTTCGTTTGGTTTCGCTGTGTATTCGATATATAAAGTAAATTTGTCGTTACGGGTAAAAGTTTTACCCAAATCAATGACAACTTGCTCACCATTGTAAGTATATTTCAACGGTACAGAAGCATTTTCAAAAGAGATTTTTTGAAAATCGAAGTTTTTTGCGTCCAAAGTCATCGAATTCTGCGGATAAAAATACGGCTTTGCCGTAATCCACGCCTTTCCGAGCAAGTGTTGCTTCGCAAAATCAAACTTAACATCGAGTTTGGTGTGGATGATATCATTGGTCAAAGTCGCTGTTGCGCGATAAACGGGTAAAGTATCCGGGATGGCTCCAGTTTTCATGTCATCCTCTGCCATATCTCGATCTGCGGAATCTACTTCTACTTGAATATCATCTGCTTTGACAACATCTTTAGGTACAATTACTGAGGGGGTCTCTTTAGCAACGCTTGTGGGGTTCATTGTGCCTTTCGAGGCAGTACAAGCGGCAATAAATAGGAGCACTACCGTGAGTGCAGCCAATTGTTTTTTCATTATAAAAACGTTTTTATGAAGTTACTTATGACTTATTAGATTTGATACAAAGTCTTTTTATTTGATTGTATCAGGTACGGGTGTTGCTGCCATAGGTCTCATTTGCCCTTTTGGCGGAAACGCCTTTTTTTGGTAAGGCATTGCGTCCACTGCTTGCATATCAGATTGTTTCATTTCCCCTTTTTGCGGCTTTGCGGGTGCTTCGGCTTGGGGTTGTTGAGATGATGGGACAGGCGTAACGTTGGTAGTACTGCTGTTTTTAGACGTATCGCAAGCGACTGTGATGAGCATCGCCAATAGGCTGAATGTTAAGAGTATTTTTTTCATGATTTAGAATGACTATTTTTATGTTAAAACGATGCATAAATCAGGATTTGTTTCGAACGAAAATTTAGATACTGAATGCACGCAAATGTAAAACGATAAATTGAACGTACTGCAATTTTATGTGCATAAAACGTCACTTTTCCCCCCTCAGTATAAATCTACAAGGAGAGTGTCCTGTTTTTAAGACACAATTAACTAGAAATAGACTAAAAATTCATCGAAATATACAATTTTCTGAAAGTCTTTCCAACCTAATAACCTAACTTTGCGCCGCAAAATGGCGCATTGATAGTGGATAAATGGAAATAGATAATTTTTAAAACGTCAATATTATGCATTTACCATTATCCACTACTCATTATGGACGATTCATTTTGTCATACAAGCAATCAATTAATTTAATATCATAAATCATCTCGAATGAAACGCGACACGCTCGTTACGCAACTCATCCAACGCGAACTCGAACGCCAACGTAAAGGCATCGAACTCATCGCTTCAGAAAACTTTACAAGTCAAGCCGTTATAGATGCCACGGGCAGCTGTTTGACAAATAAATATGCCGAAGGCTATCCTGGCAAACGCTATTATGGCGGTTGCGATGTGGTTGACGAAATCGAACAACTGGCAATAGACCGTTTAAAAGAATTGTTTGGTGCTGAATATGCAAACGTACAGCCGCACTCAGGTGCACAAGCAAATGCAGCCGTATTTTTGGCGTGTTTAAAACCTGGCGATACCGTCTTGGGTTTTAATTTATCGCATGGTGGTCACTTATCACATGGTTCGCCAGTCAATTTTTCAGGCAAACACTTCCGCGCTACCTTTTATAACGTTGAAGAAGCGACTGGATTGATTGATATGGACAAAGTGGAAGAGACGGCTATAGCAGAAAAGCCAAAACTCATCGTTTGCGGTGCTTCTGCTTATGCACGTGATTGGGATTACAAGCGTTTTCGAGATATTGCTGACAAAGTAGGCGCATTATTATTAGCAGATATTGCGCATCCTGCGGGTTTGATTGCGGCAGGATTGCTCAATTCCCCAATGGCACATTGCCATATCGTAACGTCCACAACCCACAAAACACTGAGGGGTCCTCGTGGTGGTATCATTATGATGGGTAAAAATTTTGACAATCCATTTGGTCGCAAAACACAGAAAGGTAATACCATAAAAATGTCATCTATCCTCGATTCAGGCGTTTTCCCTGGGATGCAAGGCGGGCCGTTGGAGCATGTTATTGCGGCAAAGGCTGTTGCATTCCATGAGTGTTTACAACCTGAATTTAAACTTTATGGTCAAAATGTTATCAAAAATGCACAAGCTATGGCGAATGCTTTTGTTGCAAAAGGCTATAATATCATTAGTGGCGGTACAGATAATCACTTGATGCTCATTGACTTACGCAATAAAAATGTAACAGGCAAACAAGTTCAAGAAACACTTGAAGCCGCTGATATTACACTCAATAAAAACGCAGTCCCTTTCGATACACAATCGCCTATGATTACCTCGGGTATTCGTGTCGGTACACCTGCTATTACGACTCGTGGTTTCCGCGAAGCGGATTGCGTGCAAGTGGTAGAATGGATTAACCAAATCATCGAAAACATTGAAAATGAAGCAGTTGTCGCTCATGTCCGCGACGAAGTTAATGCTTTCATGGAGCGTTTTCCACTATATGAAGAAGTAAGTATCGCTTAAAATACGAAAATGATGAAGTATGAATGATGAAATTTACCCCCCTCAGTAAATTCATCATTTATGCTTTCTATTTCAATAAGTTGATTTTTTTTGCAACTTTTTAATTTTTTGTTTGTATTTTAAAAGCGAATGTATTCGTTACAGAATCAAAAACAAAAATGAGTATGATGAAGATAATCACAGTCGAATTTCCCTTCCAACTATTCCATGCAGGGCGATATATTGATGTTATCATGAACGGGAGACCTGTTGGGAAAGTAGAAAATGGCGGAAAACAAAAATTTGTCATCGCTTCAGAAGATGTCGCAGTCGAAGCGCGTTATTCCATTTATCGAACTGAACCTATTAAGTTGAGCTTGTCGGATAGGCAAGCGGCTCAACTACGCGTAGGCACATTTAGGTCAAATATGCAAGCCATTTTGACGGTCGCATTTGGTGGTGCGTTATGCTGGTTTCGTGACTCTATCAACGTTTATTTGGGCGTGGCGGTCATAGCTTATATGGCATACATGGTCTATTTCTCTATTATCAATAAGAAACGATACTTGTTTGTCAAGGAAGTAGAAGATGGTACGATTTCATAATTCCCACATTTATGGAAAAGTTAAATCCATTATGGAATTAAAAAATCTCGTCGTACCTTTGTGAACTTCTGCCAAAACAAGACGAAATGAAGAGCCAACAGGACAAAATATTCGACGAAGAATTTCTGCCACATGCAGATGCCTTAGCAAACTTCGCCTATTATCTGACTCAAGACGAAGTCGATGTCGACGACTTAGTACAAGATACGTTTTTTAAAGCGTATAAAGCGGCGGCTCAGTACCAAGCGGGAACTAATTCGAAGGCTTGGTTGTTCAAAATAATGAAGCATACCTTCATAAACGAATATAAACGCAGAAAACGACGTGGACAAAAAGTAACATATGAAGAAATCGTTACTTTTCACGACGAAGAAGATTCACCTCTTACCTCTTTTACCGATTTACGTACCGAGCTTTTTAATGATATGATGGGTGATGAGGTCATGACAGCAATTAATGAACTACCGCGTGATTACCGAACCATTATGATTTTATGCTATGTGGAGGAGTTTCAATATGAAGAATTAGCTGCTATTTTCGATATACCCATTGGCACTGTGCGCTCTCGCTTATCTCGTGCACGTGGTTTGTTAAAAGACAAATTAAAAGGGTACGCTAAAGACATGGGATACGACAATTCAAAAAATTGAAGGTTTTAACATGGTTGATGTGTAACAATTTGGTATTTAGCATTTTAGACATAATAGGATATGATAAACATACAGTCATCATAAAAACCACATTATCAAATCACTGGTTCAGCAATAAAACATCCATCCCATTGCTATCCAGTACAAATTCAGTATCCAATGAGAGAGAATCAACAATTGAATGATGACGTTTTACAGCGCGTTAACTTGTTTCTTGACGGTGCAATGACGCAGGAAGCTGCTGCTAATTTCCGTTCTGAAATGAACCACAATCCAGCTGTCAACGATGCCCTCAATCACGAACAGTCGTTCCGCGACCTCCTCAAAAACAGTGTTCATCGACGCAAAGCTTCGCCAAGTCTTATTCAACACATTAAAGATAAGATTCGGACGGCTCCACACTAAGTTCGGTGAATACAACAAATTTTTTCCTTGACATACGTACATTCATAAGCAAAGGCTCAACATGTTTTTGTAAAGACAATTAAATTATAAATTACTTTTTAGACTTTTTAAACCAAAGGCTTGCCTCAACTGATTGTGAGACAAGCCTTTTTCTTTTTTCAAAAACCAAAAGACTAACTTTGACGTTTTAAAGTACCCCTCAGTATTTTTACAAGTTTTGAGTTTTTAAAACTCAAAACTCAAAACTCAAAACGTATGCGTGGTTCATTGCGAATAGCTAAAATTTTTGGTATCCCCGTCCAAGTTCATTGGTCGTTTACCTTATTATTTTTATTTGTCATTTATATCGGAAAAACTCGTGATGCCAGTTGGGCAAATATTGCAATGTTCGGGCTTTTTATCCTTGCTTTGTTTACTTGTGTTTTATTGCACGAGTTTGGTCATGCTTTATCTGCCCGATATTATGGTGTCCACACACGTGATATCACCATTCTACCCATCGGAGGCGTTGCCAGATTGGACAAGTTGCCTGAAAAACCCCTTCAAGAATTTGTTGTAGCCATTGCTGGTCCTGCTGTAAATGTTGTCATTTATGCCATACTTGCTATTTTTTTATATTTTTCACATTCTCTCCAATTCTCTTTTACTGAATTATTGGCGGATGATTCGAATGAAATGATTGTTGACCCTGTCATTGGTTTTTTGGCGACCCTGATGCAAGCTAACTTGATGCTCGTTGTTTTCAATATGATTCCTGCCTTCCCAATGGACGGGGGGCGAGTGCTGCGTGCTTTATTATCTATACCTTTTGGTCGGGTTGAAGCAACGAGATTCGCCGCTTTTTTAGGTCAAGTCATTGCCATTTGTTTCTTGATATATGCTATTTTGCCAGCTATTATTGATTTTTTCCCAAAAAATGAGACGTTTGCTTCATGGCATGAATGGATTGATTGGAGTTTTCAACCTGTGTTATTCCTCATTTCGGGTTTTGTTTTTTTTGCTGCCCGAACCGAGTTCAAGCAAGTGAAAATGGAGGGACGTTTGACGCAATTTAAAGTTCCTCAAATGATGCGGACTACCTTCACGCCTCTTCAATCCTCTCAACCCATCTATGCAGCTGTTCAAGAATTGACTAAAGGGAGTGAATTAAATTTTTTAGTCTTTGACAGCGATAATATACTGAGGGGGGTACTTCAAGAAGCTGATATCCTGGATGCCATGAAAAATCACCATTTCGATGCGCTCGTTTCAACTTATTCGACTTATAATTTTGAAAAAACAAGTCCCGATGAGACCTTAAAAGTAGTGTATGAAAAAATGATCCGAACAGGTCAATATATTCTGCCCGTCGTCGCAGAACATAAGAAAACAACTTCAGATGAAGAAGCAGTAGTAAACAAGTCCTCTGTAATGGGCGTTGTGGATTTGCCTGTTATTGAGGCTTTAATGAGAAAAGAATGAAAAAGTTGGAATTAGGGTTGGAAGAGGTTGTGAATTAGAAAATTTAACTCTGCATTTCAAGAACGGCACGGCGCAAAGCGGAATCAGGTTGTATGTTGTCAATGAATTGAATGGTCTCATCGAGACTTTGACAAGCATGAACGTTTGAAGGCAAATAGAGGTCTTTTGATGTAACTTGGTAGCCCGAAAGTAGGACTTGACAGTCAGAAAACTGCTCGGCAAGCTTGTTTACGTATTGTTGAATAGGTGTTTTTATAAAAGGTTCATTAATCAACGTAAAAATATAATCTGGTTTGCGAATGGTGTAAGCATCATAAAGATCTTCAAAACTTACTTCACAACCCAAGTAAATGACTTGATGGCGGCGCGTTTTGAGCAAAAAATACATAAACAATAAACTCAATTCCTGACGTTCGCCTTCAGGCAGATATATCATAAATCTCTTGGCATCTTTTTCTTTAGGCGATACCAATGGTTCTTTATCAATAGCCGTAATAGCCTTTTGGCGCAACAAATTGCTCATAAAATACTCTTGTACGGGATTAACCGAGCCTGTTAACCAAAGCAGACTCAATCGTTCAAGAAAAGGGTAAATGACTTTTAGCATGGTGTATTCAAAACCAATTTTTTCGATGTTTGTCGTCAAAATATGGTCGAATTTATATTCATCCATTTCAATCATTGCAATTGTAAGTGCATCGAGTTGCGTGTCGTATTCCAGTAAATCACAATCGGAAAAAGCAGAAGCTTGTTCAACGATTTCGTTAAAGGACATAGTTGCTATCTTTGATATCTTAACGCCTTGACGATTGAGTACAGCAATATTTATGAGATGTTTGAGGTCTTCATCACAATAATAACGGATATTCGTTTTTGTCCGTTTAGGTTCTATTAGGTTGTAGCGCTGCTCCCATATTCGTATGGTGTGCGCTTTAATACCTGTTAGTTTTTCTAAATCTTTGATAGAATAGACAGCCACTTTAAGAATTTTTTGACAATAGTTGTTAGAAATTTACAACCTTTATCGTTGAAATAACGTGTTAGAAAAAAGGTACATTAATAATATGCTTTAAATTTTAAAATATTGACAGACAATAATTTACAATTCAAAAAGTTGCCTTTCTACTTTGAACCTAGGAAATAAAAAATTTGTCTGTTTGTTTAAAATAAATTGCAATATATTTTTGGTAGAACAAAGGTAAAAAAGAAAATGTAAGGACGCACCCACAACAAATTTCCTTCATTTGAATAGACATTGAGAATAGACATTGAGCTCCAAAAGTTGTAACAATATGGTCTAAAGAAAGTTTAAAATCATATAATTTTAGGGTATCAAATATTTTCCCATTTCATTTGTAACTGACAAATAAAAAAAATCTCTATTTTTAACCTTTGTTTTCTATTTACATTATTTAGACCTTAATTCAAACATTATGCCCCCCTCAGTATAATTGTAAAAAATAAGGGTAAACCATAAACTAAAAGGAGTTATCTGACTTTCGATGTTAATACATTGTCATTTTTCTCCGTTAATCAGCCTATACAAACTTTGTTTTTAGAACATTTAAAAATATGTCTATGAAATTGACAAATACGTTATTTTTGAAATGGGTTTTTGCAGCTACGATGTTGCTGCTTACGACTGTAAAAGTTGCTGCCCAAGATAGTTGCACCTTCACATTAAGGATTTATGACCGTTTTGGTGATAGTTGGGATGACTCGCAAGTTTATCTTAAATTGGGTAACAATCCTGAACGTGGCTACACACACGATGGTGCGTCCTTTAACTCAGCTGATAGTATTCGGTTATTCCAAATTCGCGTTCGTGGAGGCGATTCTATCATCATCCGTTATGTGGCTATGGGAACTTATCAAAATGAAATAAAATATGCTTTGTTCAACAACGCAGGTGATTTGGTATTTGGCGACGGATTGACACCTAAAACGGGTGTTGTTTTTAGAGGTATTGTTCGTTGTGTCAATTGCGGGACAGCTGTGAATGCACGCGTTTCGGCTATCAGAAGTGCCAATGCGACGCTCACTTGGAATCCAGCGATACGCGGTACGCAACCCACATATCTTGTTGAATGGGATACAGCTGGGTTTCAGTATGGACGAGGACGCAATAAATTTAGAACCACCGATACCTTCGGAATTATGACCAATTTGAACGAAACAACGAATTATGCGGCATATATTCAGACTCTTTGTTCTGGAAATGATTCGAGCGCAATCGTGGGTCCTTTGAATTTCAAAACAGATACAGCCACTAACGTAGGCGTAATCGCTATTCTCAAACCCGTCAGTAGTTGTAATTTAGGCATTGATAGTATTCGCATCATTGTAAAAAACTTTGCAGGCGCACCGCAACAACTCATTCCATTTAAGGCAAGTGTCAATGGACAATTACTTAATATTCCTTTCCCTGCCGATGGTTTGTTTACAGGAGTTTTGTCAAAGGACAGTACAACAACTTTAACTTTTAAAACACCTTTTAACTTCTCGGCGCCTGGCGAATACCTTATTGCTGCTTGGACAGAACTATCAGGTGATAAAAATAAGAACAACGATACTTTCCGTATCACCGTTGTTCGTCCTCGTTTAGTGACACAATTTCCTTACATTCAAAACTTTGAAAACGGTAAAGATACTTGGTCTGTGCTTGACACAACGCTGACAAAAACTTCAACATGGGAATTTGGTACACCCCGCTATCGCTTTATACAAGGTGCTGCAAGTGGGACAAACTGTTGGACAACGGCAAAAGATACCGCTTACAATAATAATGAATTTGGTTATTTATTGTCTCCTTGCTTCGATTTTTCATCATTCGGAACAGATCCAAGAATCAATTTCGCCCTAAACGTTTATTCAGAAAAATTGGGTACAACGGCTTACGATGGTGCATGGCTTGAAGGCTCAACTGATGGCGGTTTGACATGGACTTTGATGGGCGGTCGTGGAACGGGTATCAACTGGTATACAGATACCATCAACGCTATTCGTCGTCCTGTTTGGTCTGGAACAACTAAACGAGCTTGGTTTTTGGCTCAAAATACCTTAAAAGGTATGGCGGGTCAAGCGCAATGCCGCCTCCGCTTTGGCTTCCGTTCTGACGGCAGTGGCAATACAAATTTTGATGGGGTTGCGATTGACAATATTGTTATTGGGGCAGCACCACCCGTTGACCTTGCGGCTGATAGTGTTACGTATAGCTATGTGAATTACATGAATAATTGCCAAATTGTTATGCGAATTGCCAATTTAGGTACAAGTCCGCAGTCAAATTTCTCTGTGGGCTATCGGGTTGGTAATAGCACGCCTATTACAGAGACTGTAACAAACCTAACTATACAACCCAATACAGTAGCTACCTATCGTTTCAATGCCAAAGTACCAACACCATCGACAGACCAACGCCTTGTCGTTTGGGTTAATGCAGCCAACGATGCTTTGCGTATTAATGACTCTTTGCCAAGCAGTATACTGATTCCAGGGGCTGTTAAAGCTAAAACACTATACGATTTCAACAGTACAACTAATCCTATACCGCCTTATTGGACAGGAATTCGGGCTTCTGTTGGGCGTGGTGGACATGGTAATCCAACAGCTAATGGATATGTTTTTGCCAATATTTATACGGATACGGCTATTTTTGTTGACCCTATTTTTGGAAATGATACCATTATTACGCCAGGAGCAAGAGGAATGCAAGTAACGGCTGGCAAATTTGGTCCTATTCGGACAGACGATACAATGCGCTACGACTACCGTTTTGTTAACGAAAGTTCACCATATGCAGGGTATGATTTAATCAATAAAGATACCTTGAAAGTTCTGGTCGCGCTTGATTGCGATACAGTTTATACGCTTGTAGATACCATTTACAGAAGTAACCACATTGTTTCTAATGCCTATCGAACGCGAACTATTCCGTTGGCACGATTTGCAGGACAGATAATAAAAGTGCGTTTTGAGGTGAGTAGTAAAATTGATACCTTCATCGGGTATTATATTGACCTCGATAACTTAAATATATTGTCTTGTCCCCAAACGTTTGGACATAAATCCACTATTACGGATGCCACCTTTGGGCTCGCAAATGGTAAAATTGCACTATCCGCACCGACCACAGGGGTTGCTCCTTATACTTATTTATGGAGTAATGGTTTATCAAGAGATTCCATTGTTAATCTCCTGCCAGGCGATTATATGGTGACGATTACTGATACAAAAGGATGTAGCGAAATCCGAACATTGACTGTCAAACGCTCGACCGTCAGTACCAATGACCCAACTTCCGCCATTAATCGTTTGACGATTGCGCCAAATCCGACGACTGGTAGTGCCGTTCTTGCAGTTGAGTTAAACCGTCCTGTAGATACACGACTTCAAATATTCAACATGATGGGTCAATTATTGTATCAAACTGCTGGTAAAGCGGCTGAACAACAGTCATTTGACCTTGATATGTCGAATCGTCCGGCAGGCGTCTATCTCATACGTGTTACGGCAGAGAATAGAAGTCATGTGGTTCGGCTTGTTAAGCAATAAGGATTTCACACAGTGAACAAAAAAAAATCATCTTGATGTATCGAGATGATTTTTTTTTTGACATACCCCCCTCAGTAAAAGATTAACTTATAAGCCCAACTCATCACGTAAAAACGCACTTTTATTATCGTGTTTTGCCCAATAATCGCTCATCAAAGCCTTTTTTAAAGTGGCACGACTCATTTCCTTATCGCCTTCAAATTCAGCGAAACCTAAGATTTTAAAAGGGGATTTTGCTTCAAAAGTCACTTCAAGACGGCGTTTTGTCTCGTAAATAAGGTTACAAATTTTCGTTCCATTATTACCCTCATTTATTTCTATTTTAGCATTCATGCCCTCAATAGGTTTGTGGCGAATACGTGTATAAGTCAGATTGGGAATGACTTTAATAGTACCCGTGGGCAAACTGGCGGGGTTAATACGCAGTCTTGTGAAGATTTCATCTTCTAAAAGTACCCCCTCAGTATTGGGCGATTTGTCGCCTTCCATTTCAAAGTAAGAATATTGATGCGTGGTATAGGTATTACCTTCTTTCCAGTTGAGTTGTGTAAAAACTTGACCACACCAATCCTGAACGGTTGTATTATACTTCAAAGAGTGTGGAAATTTACCTAAATCTACAGGTGTAAACAAACTCGTCATCATCGAATAATCATAAATGCCTGTTTGGAAACGCTGAATCGCATTCAATTTCAAAATATTGACATTATCGTCACTTGCTTTTGACGCATCATCGAGTTTGACTTGCTTCGATTTCGAGAACGGCTCTGTTACAAACACAAAGACAGCATAGCCTTTGCGTGGTTCATCATAACGATTGATTGTATAATCGTAACTGGTTATTTCAGCTTTCCCCGCATACCAATAGGCATTAAATTCATTGGTTGCATTGTAAGAAACAGCTAAAACTGCCCCAGATGTGGTCTTTTCTACAGGTTGAGTAGGTTGCTTACAACTTATAGCGAAGACGATAGAAAAGGTAGTTGTAAAAAAAAGATACTTTTTCATAAATATTTTTTTTATAAATATTAATTAAATAAAGATTTTTTTGAAAATATAAAGCAGTGATTTGTTTATTTTTAGAAATTATAATAAAAAACGCATAAAAATAATACATACTAACTACCCTAATCCAAATATTTCAAAAATACGAAAGAATGAACATGCCAACAAAGTTGGGTCTATATTTGTCTAATCAAAGGCAACAACAAAATAAGGATAGAACAAAAAACTTTTAATACGCAACGAAAAAAATCTTACAATTTCTTTAAGCATACTTACAAAACTTATTTATCATCCTATGACTAAAATTTTCCATCTTCCTATGAGCGAAGCAGATTTCTGTTTTACGCATCTTCAGCCAACTCAACCATATTCCGACCTCAGCGAATCTTACAATAGCCTACCAATTTGGCAGGGACATGTTGTTTGTTCAACATTAAAATAGCTAATATCTTTTATTGTTTACGAGGCACAACCACATTGTGTTTTCATGCTTAATGAAAATGAAACTTCTAGTGTAACAGCAAGATGTAAGAGAGGTTGTGCCCTAAAGTAAATTCAAGGCTAAAAGCTAAAAACGGCTTTATATATCAAAAAACATATTGTTTTTTGACAATTTTAAGCATTATAGATTTACGCGACGGAGCGAAATGGTCATAAGCAGGCTGTGAGAGTTCATTAACCAAAACATAAAATTTTTTTTTAACCAAAACCGATTTTCCATGCAACCGATTTTCCATGCATTTATGTATAAAATTTTTCTGTCTTCTGTCCTCTTTTTATCAGTGTTAACCCCTCAGTATGTGGCCGCCCAAGGCTGTACAAATATCTATCGCGTATGGATGGATTGTAGTGGCGAGGGTCAACAGGGGATTTTTGAAAACGGATTACAAGGTGTGAATGTGACGTTATATAATGCCAGCTGTATTCAGATTAAACAGGTGACGACAGATGTGAATGGTAATTACACCTTTGGCACGCTGTCTGCGTCGACATCCTATTATGCTATTTTTGGGAATGGTCAATTTGCCAATGGCGTTTTAAACATTAACGGTACAAGTCACAACCCAACAGTATCGAATACAGGACCAGAAACAACTGATTCTGATGCGCAATTAGGCGGTGCGTCACCTTCGTGTGCAGGAGGAAAACCTTATATTTCTTTTACAACAGATGCTTTAGGTTGCGTGGATGGTCTTTTGGATGCAGGTTTTATCAAACTCGATTATCAAATTGATAATATCGTTTTGACCCACGAAACCTGCGGCGGTTACCGAAATGGTAGCATTTCACTTAATTTATCGAATATTCAAGGTGGTTTTTCAACAACCTTATCAGGCAGTACGCCCATGGCGAATGTTACAACCTACAATAATCTTTCACCAGGTAATTACAATATTGAAATTCGCTCTTTTACACCCGTTTGTAATACATTTTACAAAAGAACTTTTACCATCAATGCAGGTCTAACCATAGCGCCGCCCACAGTTACAGACGATAGGGTCTGCCGCTATGAGGTCAACTCTCAAAATGACGGATTGGTTGCTACATGCCCACCATGCCCAGGCGGTGGCACACCTACAGTAACGTGGTGGACATCGCAAACAGGTGGTTTGAAGGTCTATACAGGTAATAAATTTAATCCGATTGCTCAAAATTTGATAAACACCGCCATCGTCGGAACAGCTACTTTTTGGGCACAATGTGAGTGTAACGGCTGTATGAGTCCGCGTGTAAAAGGAAATTTTGTCATAAAACCACGCCCAGAACCGACTATAACAGGTGAAAATTTCCCTTGTCCAACGTCAACACAAACTTATACGACCCCCTCAGTATCAGGCAGTACATATGTTTGGTCTTTGCCCAATGGCGGCGGCGCAATCGTATCAACCAATAATAATACAGCAACCATTGTATGGAACAATACACCAGGCGGTGGTCCATACAAAGTACGTGTCGTTGAAACGAATAAAGACGCTTGTAGTAACAGCAATGACTTGACTATTTATATCAAAGAAATAAATTTTGCGTGTATTGGCAGCATTAATGCGACGATTGATAATCAATGTCGTTTCAACTTGGCTGACTTCACCCTGTTGAGCAGACGTTATATTGGCTCTCAAACCTATACTTTTCAATTAAAAACGCTTGATGGCAGGCTTTTAGAGCAAGGTATTGGCAATGCCGTTGTGGATGGCATTGATATAAATAATAATCCTTATTTTTATGCAGGAAAACAATTAATATACACCATTACAGAACCTTGTAGCGGGTTTAATTGCTGGGGAAATATCTATTTTGAAGATATAACGCCACCTACCATCACTTGTCCGAGCGATATAACCCTGTCTTGCGTTCAAGTTGTAGACGGCATATCACCAGTGCCAGCCGTATCAGGAAATCCAGATGTTACAGACTGTTCAAAAACTGATATCAACTATACAGAAATAATCCGCGATGCAAATTGTTTGCAGCCTTTCACCGCTTTGCCTTCCGATTTGGCTGCTATGAAAGCTGCAACTTTTCCAACGACTGGTGATGTTGTCAAAATTATTTTAAGGACTTTTATTGTAAAAGACCTCAACAACAATGTTTCTTCTTGTAAACAATATATTTTTATAAGAAAAGCCAACCTTCAAAACACAATTTGTCCTAAAAACTTTACATTAGATTGTCGCAATTACACAGGCGATGCCGCCATTGACCCCACCATAACGGGCGTACCAGTATTTGACGTAGATGGTAATGCCAATACGCTTTACGACCGTTTTCCTGTGGGCACAGGTGCTTGCAAAATATATGTAACTTACAGGGATGAAAGACTAATATTATGTGCCAACAGCTTCAAAACCATTAGAACATGGTCTCTTTTTGACCCTTGTGCGATTGATAATCCACAGACAATAGACGATGAGAGGCAGAAAATTTGTTCTCAAACCATCTTAGTCACAGACAAAACACCCCCCTCAGTATCCGCATCATTTACACAGCATTATGTGGTGAATAATAATATTTCGACAAGAGATACGACGGTCAATTTTGATGGGTTTTTTGATTTAGATAATAATTCAAATCCAGGAACGATACAAGAAGTTTGGGCTTTGGGTACCAATAATATTTGCGGTGGTAAAACACGTTTGACATTCCGAATGAAAGATGAAAGTTGCACCCGCACACAAGTCACTATCAGTTCAAGCGATTCGAGAGCAGTAATGGTTAACGGTTTCCCCCAATTTAATGCGGCTATTGGCGAAACGATTGCTGTTTTTGATGTCACTTACAGTGCTCTCGGCGACTACGATGTAACGTTTACTGCCACTGACGAATGTGGTTTTGCGAAAGCCAAAAAGACATTCCGCATCAAAATTAGAGACAATGTCAAGCCAAATGTCGTTTGCAAAAGCTTTACCCAAGCTACTTTGACGACAGAGGGTAATGTGAGGGCTTATGCAGAATCCTTTAACAACGGTTCGACGGACAACTGTGGCGTTGAAAAAATAGAAGTACGGCGCATGGTCAATTGTCAAAATTCATCAGATACGCTTTTCAAACCTTACGTAGATTTTTATTGCTGCGACGTCAGCACATCTGTTCAAGTCATCTTACGCGTTTGGGATGCTAAAGGTAATTACAATGAATGTATGGTTTTGGTACGAATTGATGACAAAATCACCCCGACTTGTGCCGCACCACCTAATAAAACCATCTCTTGTACTGATTATACTTTTTCAGGCTTACAAAATTTTGGTCAGCCTTATTTCTGGGATAACTGCCGTGTAAAAGACACTGTTTACACAGAAGTAGAAAAGTTAGATAATTGCAAAGTAGGCACTTTACTGCGTAAATGGGTGGTTTCAGATGCAGGTGGACTCAAAGACAGTTGCCAACAGCTGATTACAATAAGAGGAAAAAGTGACTTTACAGTTGATTTTCCAGATGATATTATTGTGAATTGCTTCGCCTCTATTCCCTCACGTGAACAAGCTAAAATAGCGATGTTGAGCAACGGGCGGGATAAAGACGGTCACATTATCAACAATGGTTGCGGTGTTATGGCGGTTGAAATCGTAGATGATACCTTAACAGCGGTGCCAGATGCTTGCTACAAAATTTTGAGAAAAATCAGCGTCATTGACTGGTGCAAGTACAATCCGAACAATTATGACAAAAATACAGGTTGTTATGGTGTACCCGTTTGCGGCGATATTCACTCAAATGCGAATTGGGCAACTCAAAACCTCCCTGCTTGGCAAACGTTGAACCGCCCAGGATGCACAAGCCCTTACGAACGCCGTTTCCGAGATGCCGATGATTTAGGCGGCACAACATCACCTTACAATCCTTACGCATTTTCAGATGGTATTATATGTTACACACAGATTATCAAGGTGATAGATAATATTGCTCCGACATTTACGTCATGCCCGACAGATACTATTATTAAAAGTTATGCGACTTTAGGATGTGTAGATGACATCAAATTGACAGTAACGGCAAGTGATCAGTGTGCCGTAGGACAAACAACGAGTTCTGAATATTTGGTTTTCAATTGGACTTTGATTGATAGTGCAACAAACCAAATAATCAAATCGGGCGTCGGCAATACGCTTTTTGAACCTTTTAGTTATAACAAAAGCTATCGCGTTGTGTGGTCTGTTGAAGACAGATGCGGCAATCGGACTTTCTGTCAACAAAAAGTAAAAGTTGTAGATGCTAAAAAACCAGCCATTATCTGCAAAGATGTCAATGCTGAACTCATGCGCGATGCCACAGGCGGCGGTTCTATTCAAGTATGGGCAACGGATATTTTGGCTTCGCAACTTATTGACAACTGTACGCCGACCAATTATTTGCAACAACGCTTAGTCCTCGAAAAAGATGCAGCGGGTACAAGTAGCTACCCCTCAGTACCCAATGCTTCTGTAACATTTACTTGTGCTGAATTAGGTCAAAGTATTCCTGTTAGGCTTTGGACAATGGATGCTGCTGGAAACGCTGACTATTGTTTGGCAAAGGTGAAAGTTCAAGACAATATGAATATCTGTACAAATACTTTAATGGCAAGTATCCTAGGGACAGTAAAAACAGAATATCAAGATAATATTGCGGGCGTAAGTGTCTTTGTAACAATGAACACAACAAATGTTGGCACGACTTTAACAACAGCAATAGGTACTTACAATATCAACAACTTAATACCAGGCAATAGTTATACTGTTCGTGCAGCACGTAATGATTTGCCGCTCAACGGTGTAACAACTTTTGACGTAGCGTTGATGTCACGACATATTTTAGGTGTTGAACCGCTCAGTTCTCCATATAAAATTATAGCCGCTGATGTAAATCGCGATGGGGATGTTTCAGCCATAGATTTGTTGCAAATGCGGCGACTAATCTTGCGCATACAACCTACATTTCCAAACGGGACACCTTCATGGCGATTTATTAATAAGTCCTATCGTTTTAATAACCCATCAAACCCTCTGTCAGAAGATTTTCCTGAAATTGTCAACTTTACTAATATGGCGCAAATAGCTCAAGCAGATTTTGTCGGCATAAAAGTTGGCGATGTCAGTGGCAATGCTTGGACGGGTGCAACAGCCGGAACAGCCATTCGGGGTGCACCTAAAACGTTGATATTCAATGTAGATGATGTCGCAATGGAAATGGGAAAAGAATATAAAGTAACATTTAAGAGCGATGATTTTAATGCCCAAGCATTTCAATTTACATTAAATCATACTGAGGGGGTCGAAATTACCCAGATTGAAAACAGTCATTTACCTGACATGACCGAAAACAATTTTGGACGCTTCAAAAACGCTTTAACGACAAGTTGGAATGGGCGTTTTGAAGGCAAATCGGATAATATTTTTACGATTGTACTTCGTGCCAAACAAAATATAAGGTTAAGCGATGTATTGAGCCTTGGGTCAAATCTCACTCAAGCAGAAGCTTATGACAAGGAGGGTGAAATAATGAATGTGAAACTAGTTTTTAAAGGTAAAAATACTGAGGGGGGCACTTTTGCACTCTATCAAAATGAGCCTAACCCTTTTGATGTTCAAACCAAAATCTCGTTCCATTTACCAACAGAATCGAATGCAACGTTGACCATTTACGATGCAGCAGGGCGTATTTTCAAGAAGATTGAGCAACGTTTTGCTAAAGGCTACAATGAAATATTGTTATCAAAAGAAGACATAAAAGCTTCAGGTATTGTGTTTTATCGCCTTGATACCCCTACAAATTCGTCAACAAAAAAGATGATTATAGTTCAATGATTTGGCGTTTTAAGTTCAAAAATTATGGTTTGACTTAAAAATTCTAAAATCAAATAAAGATATCGTTTTGAGTTTTAGATCGGTTTTTTGATGAAGTCTCGTACCCTTGTTGGTGCGGGACTTTTTTTTGATGCCTAAATTCCAAATATTTGTTGGCATCCTCAAATATACCCCCCTCAGTATAAACCGCCGAAACTCAGTGCATGTTGGTATATTGTATAATATCCACACGCCCGTTAATATAAAAACAAAAAAGCCAAACGAAACATAACGTCTCGTCTGGCTTTTTTTTGTAAATACAAAGATTGAATTAGACTTTATTTGCAATTTTAATATACTCCTCTAAAGCAGTCGTCATAGAAGGTGCTTCACTATTAGGTAGAATATTTATTTTCAATCCATGCTCATTGACCGCTTGAGCAGTACGTGTACCACTCACAGCAATACGCGTGTCTCCTTGTGAGAAATTAGGAAAGTTTTCATATAAAGAATGAATGGCTTGGGGCGTAAAAAAGACTAAAATGTCATATTTTACATCACTCAAATCACTCAAATTGCTACTCAAAGTTTCATACATAATGACCTCTTGATGCTTAATTTTTAAGTCCGTAAGGTATTTCCCTATTTGTTTTGAAGCATCATTTGAACAGGGCAATAGGAAGTTCTCTTTTTCACGGTGTTTGACAAGATAATTTTTCAAGTCTTCAATAGAGCGATTGCCCATAAAAACTTTTCGCTTGCGATAAACGATAAATTTTTGAAGGTAATTTGCAATCATTTCAGTCAAACAGAAATACTTTGTATTTTCTGACATCGTGATACGCATCTCTTTGCAGCATTTGAAAAAGAAGTCAACAGCATTTTTTGATGTTAAAATAACCGCTGAAAATTCAGCAGGATTAACTCTTTGACGGCGAACCTCCTTTATATCTAGTGCTTCAACGTGTGTAAATTCGCGGAAATCAACTGTAATCCCATACTTTTGTTCTAAGTCAAAGTAGGGTGATTTTACTAATGGTGTGGGCTGTGTAACGAGAATGCTTTTAACACGTTTATAATTTTCGTTTTCAGCAGTTGCAGTAACTGTCATGCCTTGAGAATTGTTATTACGTAATATTTCTATCAATTTTATTTTCCGTTAAAAGTGAATAATCAACCAATTGAAGCGCTTCAAATCAATAATTTTTAAATCAATAATTTTATCAGAATAAATAAAGGAGCTATTTCGACAGCGCAAAGATAAACCAAAAAATGGAATTGGTCAGTAGCTAAAAACGGACTTGCTACGCTTAAGCTACGCAATGACCGTACCAAATACACCAATCCGATTGCTCCAAACGCGACATATGTCAACATGTTACTCAGTATTTGGGGTGAGTATGCGATGAAAATATTCAATGGCAGCAGTATAAAACCCAGTAGTATACCTGCTGTTACAATGATAAAATTGTACAATCTTACTTCTTTTGCTATCGGAAAAACGGATGCAATGATATACAAAATTGTATGTTTTATCAAAAAAACAAGGCTAACGCCTAAAACACAATACACAAAAGTCCAAAATTGATTCAGAGGCGATGTGCCTACAAACCGATAGACCATCAAAAACGCAAAAACCCCGGCATTGAGTAGAAATAAAAAATATAACGCCAACTGTGCCACATTTCCCCAGCCTGCTTGCAACCTATATATTTGTCGCAAGGCATTATTGCTCAATAAGGCTTGGTAAGCATATCGAACAGATGAACGGGCATTCGCCACAACTACTGCCATAAGTGAAAGCGTTATCAGAAAAATCCAAAAAAGAAAGTTTTTGCTGTAGGTATCTCGATTCAACAGACTTGGTGTTGTTTGCTCTGATATCGTTTTTGGTTTGTTTGCACTTGTATCGAGTGACGCAACATCCCCCCTCAGTATTTCAAACGGATTGCTTGCACTTGTTAGCATCGGCACATCCGTCTGTGTCATGCCATCAAGTTGTTGTGCAGCAGAATCTGTATTTATTGGCAATGCTGTCGTCGGTACGACGGGCTGATTGACATTGAAAGCCGAGTTATTGCTGACACTATTTTGCGCTTGTGCTAAAGAATCAGTACGTATGGCGGCTAATCGTATTGAATCTTGTAATGTTGGTCGACGACGACGTTTTTTAGGAATGGATTGTGTTGGAACAACCAGAGTTTCAGGCGTTTGTAGGGGATCAGGGGTATTTAAAGTTGAGGTATTTGAAGGTGCTATGGGCTTAGGTTTAGGCTGCTTGCGAGGTATTTTAGTCGCCTTAGGAATTTCTGAGCGTTGCGGAGAGGTATCTTGCGCCATTGCGAAAGATGAGTAGCTGATACATAAAATCAGGAAAAATGCTTTATAATGGCTGTGTATTTTCAAAATTAGTCCTCAAGTGTGCTGTTGATAGTAATGAATTTAGTGCAAAGGTAGAAATTTAATGTGAGTTCACTATTTGCCTATTAAAATTTTGACATAAAAAATCCTCACCTGTAAGTAAAGTGAGGATTTTTTATCGACAAGTATAATTTTAAACCATTTTTATCACTTCTTTGTCAACCGTTGGGTTGTTAAAACTTTATTATTTTTCCCAAATAATTGAACGACATACAAGCCGTTGGGCAAATCACTGACCTCATAACGTTCGCCTTTTTCAGCAGTAAAAGTCCGCATCTTACGACCGACCATATTAAATAGCACGATGTTTTTTACCGCATCCTCATTATTGATTGTTATATAATCAGTTGTTGGATTTGGGTAAATTGAAATGGTTGCATTTTCAGTTCGCTTTTCCATTTGAGCGAAAGCGGCTAAACTAAAAAAAACAAAAGACATGGCGAGTATAAGTTTCTTCATCTACAAAAATTTAAAATTAGAAAATGGTAAAAATTAGACTTGTGACTGATAATTGTGTGCAAGATATACAATAATGTACTACAAAACAAGTTCCAAGTTTACACTTTAGGAAAATATTAACGCTTTTTTATTGTGTTAAAAGCATTTTTTTTTGAAATTTTTATTATTGTTGTATCTAAAAAATTGACTATCAATTTTTTAGGATTTAAAAAAATAATTTTTAATTTCTTTGAAAAAAAAAGGGTACTTCACAAAATAAATAGCCCCATCATATTTTTCCTACCCAAATACGTGAAAAAGTTAGGGTACCACAATCCTTAATTTATGCTTAAAAATTGAAATTTCAGTAGGTGTTGGACCGATAAATTCTCCGTCCGTTTCACAAAAAATAGGGTTACCCAAACTCTCTACTTTTATTTTTTTTGTTTTGAATAAACGGGCTTCAGGAATGTCTGCAACGCCGCCCGAATACAGCCTCAGTATCATACGACAAAATTCAGATAAATCATTGGGTATGTCGTGCATTCTCACACAGTCATTGCCTGTTCCTGCTGCGTACATCGTATAAATTATGTCTTCTAAAGGCACATCGTTTTGCGCAAATATGCCATTGATTACTTCATTGCCCGTGCCATCACCACCGATACCCATAATGCGTCGATACCCCTCAGTAAGAATCGCTTTTTTAACGATTTCAGTCGCATCGCCCCGTTTCTGGGTGACACGTAACTCATATTTGATATTATGCTTTGCAAAAGCTTTTTCTATTTCTGCAAAGCGACGAAAAACTTTGCCGCCCCCACTTGTCGGATTTACAACAACAAGCCACTCGCTTTTTATAATCGTATTATTTTTCAAAATCAAGAATAAGATAGGTTTTACAAGCCGTAAAATTAAGTAAAATTAAGTTTTAGTCCGTCAATTTGTTCCTTTGGCAGAAAAATTAGATGTAATAACTATTTTAATGTATAACATTGCCTGTCTTTATAATTTGGAAGACTGTTATGGGGAATAATAAATATGAAAAACATTCAAAATCAATTCTAAATGGATATACTAAAAATTGACAATGTTGTAAAATCTTACGGTAAGCATATAGCCGTAAATAAAGTGTCGTTTTCGATGCCCGAAGGCGTTATTTTCGGTCTACTTGGACCCAATGGTGCTGGAAAAAGCTCGCTCATTCGTATGATTACAACCATTACAAGACCCGATGAAGGTCAGATTTTTTTTGCAGGCCAACCACTTAACAATTTGCATCCAGAGCAGATTGGGTATATGCCCGAAGAACGTGGTTTATACAAAAAAATGAAAGTGGGCGACCACCTCATGTACCTCGCACAACTCAAAGGCTTGAGCTATGACCAAGCCAAAACAGAGATTAAACATTGGCTTATCAAACTGGATATTGTGGACTGGTGGGGCAAAAAAGTAGAGGAACTGTCAAAAGGTATGCAGCAAAAAGCACAATTTATCTCAACAGTGATTCATAAACCACGCCTTTTGATTCTCGACGAGCCATTTTCTGGTCTTGACCCTGTGAATGCTGAATTATTGAAAAATGAAATTTATGAACTGCACAAAAACGGAACAAGCATCATTTTCTCAACGCATCGCATGGAGCAAGTTGAGGAAATTTGCGACAAAATTGTTTTAATTAACAAAGGGGAAAAAGTGCTTTATGGTGCAGTCAATGACATCAAACAACAATTTAAAGAAAACCTTTTCCGTATTGATTTCAATGAAAACCAAGCCATTCCGCCTGATTTGCGAAGCCTAAACATCGTTGAACAGACCCCTCAGTATATCAAGCTGAAAATCACTGGGGAACAAGAGTCGAATCAAGTTTTGAGGCATTTGCTTGATATGGGCGTGTCGATTAAGGCATTTAATGAAATTCTACCTTCGCTCAATGAAGTTTTTATTCGTCAAGTGGGTAGTTCAAACGTTCAACAATAACCTTAAGAGAAACTGACATTTAGATTATCTATTTTCCGCTATCCATTATCCATTAAGTATATCTTTCATTTTACATTTCTATATTTTAATATTCAATGAAAAAACTTTGGCTCATAATAAAACGCGAATATATCTCGCGCATAACAAGAAGAGCGTTTATACTTGGAACGCTTCTGACACCGCTTTTTATCGGTGCTTTGATTTTTTTACAAGTCAAATTGGTCAGTTATAAAGACGATAATTTCAAAAATATAGCTGTTTTGGACGAAAGTGGGATATTAACTAAAGCACCCACCAATCAAAAAAATATCCATTTTACTTTGGTTACTGAGGGGTTAGAGAATGCAAAAAATCAGGTTGTTGACAAAAAATACAATGGCGTTTTGGTCATTCCTAAAATTGATGACGTAACTCAAAAGCGTTTTACAATCAAATATTACTCTGACGAAAAAATCGGTAATGATATGACGGACGATATAGAAGGTAAAATTGAGGAATTTATTAGAGATTATAAGGTCAGTAAATTCAACTTAGACACGGCAAAAATAGAAGCCTTAAGAACGCGCATTGAGATTGACCCCGACCCCATTGAAGGCAAAGATGATGCCTCCACCGTTTCTGGATTAGTCGCTATGGCAATAGGTGGTTTGATGGGTTTTTTCATGTATTTATCCGTTTTTATCTACGGCATGATGATTTTTCGTTCCGTTATGGAAGAAAAAACGAGCCGCATTGTGGAAGTGATGATTTCATCTGTCAAGCCATTTCAACTGATGTTGGGCAAAATTATTGGCGTTGGGGCAGTCGGTTTCACCCAATTTTTGATTTGGTTTATCCTTATTGGACTCATCACTACGGGTATAACCGCCATGATCGGTACAGATGCTTCACAGACAGTTGCTGCCAATTCACAGATAACCGCTGCCATGCAAGGGGCGCAAGAAGCGCAAGCAGGTGGCAAAATGGGTTTGGCATTAATCGAATTGCAAAATCAGAATTGGGCACTCATTTTACCCATGTTTTTCATATTCTTTATATTAGGTTATTTCATGTATGCGTCTCTTTTCGCCGCCGTTGGTTCAGCCGTAGGCGACGACCAAGGCGAAGCACAATCCTTAACATTGCCCATTACGATTCCTGTTATCATTGCAATTTATATTATGATGGCAGCCGTGCGATCTCCTGATAGCAGTTTAGCCGTTTGGTCTAGCATATTCCCCTTGTTTTCGCCCATTGTTATGCCCGCGCGATTACCTTTTCACCCACCTGTATGGCAAATTGCATTGTCATTGACCTTATTGATTGGTACTGTTATCGGTTTGGTATGGATTGCGGGACGTATTTATCGGGTCGGCATCTTGATGTATGGTAAAAAAGTAACTTTTAAAGAATTGGGGAAATGGATGTTTTATAAAGATTGAATTTTGGGAAAAGCTTTTTACCCCCCTCAGTATTTTCTAATTTTAATTGCTAAAGTTCCTTTTGTAGTTAGAATTTGGTAAGGCATAATGCCTCCATAATTGGCAAAAGCCGACCTTTTACTGAGGGGTCGGCTTTTGTGCTTTTTTGAAATTAATTAACACAAGGCACTATAAATTCTTTGCATTCAAAAACAATTGTATCGCGATAACCCAGTTGTTTTGGATATAAGGAAAGCGTTCAAATCTAATTTTAGCCCTAATGTAGCACATATTTTTATGCAAAAAAGCTATCTTTGCAAACCATCAACGGTTTTCCCTTTCCAATGAATGCCATATTTTGCAAAAAATAGTTTTTACTAAACAGAAATGACTTTCGTACCAAATTAAAATCAAAGAAGAGACTATGCGACTTTTTGGTGGACTCATAAAACGTGCTCTTACCCTCGCCGATAAAGTACAAGGAATAGGCATGACGCCTTACGAATATCAACGTAAAACCTTACGTCGGTTGCTGCGTAAAGCAGAATATACGGCTTTTGGGCAATATTATAATTTTTCAGAAATACTCCATGCGCCGAATATCATTGATGCTTACCGTGAACGCGTCCCACTTTTTGATTATGACAAAATGCACGATGCTTGGTGGCATCGTTCTCTTGAAAATGAGGCAGACATATCTTGGCCTGGCAAAACCAAGTATTTTGCACTCAGTTCGGGCACTTCTGGTGCACCGAGTAAATATTTGCCGATGACCGTTGAGATGGTCAAAGCGATTCGAAAATCAAGTTTAAAACTCTTTTTTAAGATTTCAAAGTTCAATATTGACTCTGATTTCTTCACGCGTCCAGGGCTTTTTGTGGGCAGTTCCACGTCTTTAAAAGAACAAGAAGGCTATTATGTCGGCGATATGAGCGGCATTAGCTTAAGAGAACGCCCTTTTTGGGTACAAATCATTTCGAGACCCAATAAACGCATTCAATCTATTCCCGATTGGAATGTTCGGACGCAAGTCATCGCCCGCAATGCTAAAAAATGGGACATCAGCTACATTACGGGCATTCCGTCATGGGTTCAATTGGTTTTAGAGCGTGTTATCGCCTTTCATAAAGTAGATAATATCCATCAAATATGGCCCAATTTGCAAGTGTATGTGCATGGCGGCATCGCTTTTGAACCGCATCGCAAAGCTTTTAATGCTTTGATGGGCAAGCCTATGGTTTATATTGACACATATTTAGCCAGCGAAGGATATATCGCTTTTCAAGCCCGACCAAACACGCGTGGCATGGCTTTGATACTGAATAATGGCATTTTCCATGAATTTATTCCTTTCAACGAACAAAACTTTGATGCCGAAGGCACACTCATTGGCAATCCTAAAGCCTACGCAGTGCATGAAGTACGAGAAGGCATTGAATATGCTTTAGCCATGAGCACTTGTGGCGGCACATGGCGCTATCTGATAGGCGATACCGTCCGTTTTACGGATGCGAAGCGCAAAGAAATCATCATTACGGGCAGAACTAAGCATTTCTTAAGCGTCACAGGGGAACATATGTCGGTTGACAATATGAATCAAGGCATTCGCCATGCCTCCGAAGCAATGGATGTGAATGTCAAAGAATTTGTCGTCGCTGCCATCAATACGTCAACGGGTTTTGCGCACCGTTGGTATGTCGGTTCGGATTCTAAGGTGGATGCCACAACTTTTATGCATTTGCTTGACACCCACCTCTGCGAAATAAATGACGACTATGCGACTGAAAGAAGTGCCGTTTTGTGCGGTCCACAACTCGACATCATCCCTTCTTCTTTTTTCTATGAATTCCTAAAATCGAAAGGTAAAATAGGCGGACAAGCCAAATTTCCGCGTGTGATGAAAGGAGAGCATTTTGCTGAATGGGAAAACTTTGTCGCTACTAAAATGCAGCAAGCTTGATAATCAAGCATTTTGTTTATCTATGCTGTTTAGGTAACTTTGAAAGCTCTTTAAACATCTTGTACAATACCAACTACTATGACTCAAAAACTCTTCTCTCTAAGTGCTTTTCTCTATGGCATACCCGTTGGTTTTGCTTTTAGTTTTGCACTCGGTCCCGTCTTCTTTTCGCTCATAAAAACCAGTTTAGAACATGGTTTTAAAGCAGCCATTTACATAGCCTTGGGCGTGGTTGCGGCGGATTTGGTGTTGTTAGGCATCGCTTATGGTGGTGTCGAAGCCTTATTACCTACGGGTGTTGATGTGGCTCTTTGGGCAGAATTGTTTGGCGGCTTGGTGTTAATCGGTATTGCCATTGCAACCATTACACAAAAAACAAAAAATACTGAGGGGGTCGCTATCAAGCCTTCTAACATGATTTTTAAGAACATCATGCGGGGTTTATTCCTCAATATTCTCAATCCTGCCAACTTCTTTGAGTGGGTCGGTGCGGTTGGTGTTTTGAAAAGTAAGTATCATTTTGAAGCTTTTCAAAACGTTAGTTTTTTCACAGGTGCCATACTCGCCGTCTTTATCACTGAATTAACGGTCGCTTATTTTGCTTCACGTCTCCGTAAAGTCTTGAACAATCGTGTGATATACATTATTAATATCATCACAGGTTCTATCTTTTTCGGATTCGGTCTATGGTTGCTTTGGGAAGCTGCACAAAGGATGTTGTGAAATAACGTAACGCAAGTTGTCCCAAAAATCTAAATGCCTTTGTACAACAAATATAAAAATCCAAGCTATTTTTGCCAACATAGCAACGTCAAGCCTAAATCTTTGACTTTCATTCATCTTTCAATGCCTGATTCATGAGTCCATCAAAAATACATCGCCAAAGTCGGGAAACTGAGCAAAAAGCCCTTGAAATCAATCTCGATGATAATATATACGGCACGTTTGCTGAAATCGGTGCAGGTCAAGAAGTCGCACGCTACTTTTTTCAAGTGGGTGCTGCTGCCGGCACAATAGCCAAAACCATGTCTGCTTACGACAAAACAGTGTCAGATGAGGTGTACGGTGTTGAACCGGGTGGTCGTTATGTCTGCGAAAATCGTTTGTACAAAATGCTCGACCATGAGTTTATGCTGATGGAAGAACGTTTGCGGCACGAACGCCCTAATCAACGGTTTTTCGCTTTTTCTGATACCGTTACGGCTGTAAATTTTACAAAAACCATTGCGGGTGAAGGCTGGTTGGGGGTGCGTTTTCAATTGCATCCAAACAGTAAACCCAACGATTTGGTCGTTCACGTCAAGCTACTTGATGGTGAAAATAGAATTCAGCAACAAGCGATTGGTATTTTGGGCGTGAATATGATATACAGCGTTTTTCGTTATCATGACAACGTTGAAATACTGTTACAATCACTTATGGACAGCCTTCAAGGGCGTATTTCTATTGATATGGTGCGCTTGACAGGTCCTGAGTTTATGCACCTCGACAATCGTTTGTTGAGTCTTTGGTTGATAAAACATAAAATGTCGGACGTGGCTATTTTTGGACCCGATAAACGGAATATGCAAGCGGGCGAGTTTCTCTATCGCAAAAATGTCTTAGTTGTGCGCGGTTCTTTTCGCCCCGTCACCTTAGTCAACGAAGACATGATTCGGTCGAGTTGGGAGCAATTTCGGGGTGAAAAAGACGTGGACGCTAAAAAAAGTTTCCTTTTAACCGAAATCACACTCGATAATTTATTGCTGGATGGTCCACTCGACGAACAGGATTTCCTTGACCGCGCTGACCTATTATGTGCCTTAGGGCAAACCGTCATGGTGACCAATTGCGAACAACATCAAAAACTCATTCGGTATCTTGCCGATTATAAAGTGCCAAAATTGGGTATGGTCATAGGTGTCAAACAATTATTAGACACCATCAATGAAAAATATTACAACAACCTCGACGGACGTTTGCTCACTGCTTTTGGTGAATTATTTACCCGAAATGTCAAAGTGTATGTCTATCCGATGATGCAAGAAGGCTCAAACGAAATGATGACGGCAGACAATATTCCCGTTCCCGACGGTGTAAAATTCCTTTATCGTCACCTTTTAGAATCGAAGCACATTGAAGACATTCGCCGTTTTCACGTTGAAAACCTGCATATTTACTCCAAACAAGTGCTGAAAATGATAAAACACGACGAAGAAGGTTGGGAAACGATGGTACCCGAAAAGGTAGAAAAACAAGTGCGCGAGAAGTGCTTGTTTGGCTTTCCTGCCTTGTCTATGACGTTTGAATACTGAGGGGTCTGACTAATAAGTTGGTTAAGGGAATTTTAGCAAAAGTCTGTTGGTATTCACTTCGTTTATAGAACAATCCACACGCAATCTTTTATTAAGGTGCGTAGCACCGCCACCGTTTATAGAAAAACCAAAAACACCGATTTTTAATAAGGTGCGTAGCACCGCCACCTTCTTTATCATCTTAATACGCCTATTGTATCGGTGTCAGTGCTACGCACCTTATTAAAAGGCTTGATATTATTTTCTACAAACGGTGACAGCACTAACGTGCTTTTGCTCAAATCACATCAACGGACTTTTGGATTTGAATACTGAGGGGGGTATAGAGCTATTGGGTTCAGGTATAGTAGACGGAAATTGAATAGGTTTTTGCTTTTTTTTGCAAAAAAAAG
>JAYTUQ010000409.1:0-4138 GCA_043744455.1 Saprospiraceae bacterium
AATATGAAAAACTTTCGTTTTCAACTCTATCTCTTAATTTGCGTTGGTTTGACACAAACCGTTTTAGCGCAGCCCATTGTTGCCAGCGCAAACGTCGCCATTACCAACACAGAATCGGGTAAAGTGCGCGGCTATACGCACAACGGTATTTTTACTTATAAAGGCATTCCTTACGCACAAGCTGAACGTTTTATGGCACCAACCAAAGCCAAACCGTGGACAGGTGTGCGCAGTTCCATGACGTATGGTCCCGTCGCGCCTTTACTCGACCCGACGACGAGCACTCAAGATGAGGGCGAATTCGTATTCCACCATGATTGGGGCTTCACAAACGAAAAATGTTTGGTTTTGAATGTGTGGACACCGAGCATCAGCGACGGCAAAAAACGCCCTGTTATGTTTTGGATTCATGGCGGTGGATTTACAGCAGGTTCTTCGGAAGAATTACCTTCTTATGATGGCGAAAATTTGAGCAAGAAAGGTGATGTGGTTGTGGTTTCTATCAACCATCGCTTGAATATTTTGGGCTTTTTAGACCTTTCCTCTTATGGTGATAAATATAAAGGCTCTGCTAATGTGAGCGTTTTGGACATGAAAGCGGCGTTGGAATGGGTAAAAGTCAATGTGTCTAATTTCGGTGGAGACCCTAACAATGTGACCATTTTTGGGCAATCGGGTGGCGGTGCAAAGGTCAATACGTTGATGGCGATGCCTTCGGCAAAAGGTTTGTTCCACAAAGCGATTAACCAAAGTGGCTCATTTAGAACAGCTATGTTGGAAAAATCTGAAACCCAGGACATTACAGCAGAAGTTCTAAAAGCTTTAAATTTGAATGAAAACCAAGCAGATTCCTTACAAAAAGTGCCGTTTGAGCAATTGAGTGCCGCAGGGAAAAAAGCTTTATCGGTCGTTGCAGCCAAAATGAAAGCAGCAGGAAAGCCTGTTGTCGGTTTTGGATTGAATTGGGGACCGAGTCGTGACGGTGACGTGTTGCCTTATCAATTGTTTTCAAAAGAAGCATTTGAATTGTCCAAAAATATTCCTTTGATGTTGGGTACAACGAAGAATGAATTTACGCCTTTTGCTAATATGGCGATGAGTGATGCTACGGCGGCACAAGTCGATGAACAAATTAAAAAGACGCACAAAGACAAAGCCGATGCCTATATCGCTGCCGTCAAAAAAGCCTATCCGATGGACACAAAACCGTTGGATTTAATCAGCGTTGATGCCATGTTCCGTCCGGGTGCGGTGGTTCAAGCCAATGAAAAATCAGCTCTCGCGGGTGGTGCGCCTGTGTATATGTATTTGTTTACGTGGCAATCGCCTGTTTTAGATGGCAAATTCAAGGCTGTTCATTGTATGGAGTTGCCTTTTGTATTTAACAACATCGCACGTTGTGAAGAAATGACAGGCGGGAAGCCTAATGCCTACGTTTTAGCGGATAAAATGAGTTCAGCCTGGATAAATTTTGCTCGGACTGGCAATCCCAACCACAAGGGTTTACCTGTTTGGACAGCTTATAATGCTAAAAATACGGCGACAATGCACTTTGATAATACGTGCATTGTGAAACCGCAAATGGACAAAGAATTGTTTTCATTACTTGCGCCGAAGTAAAAAATACTGAGGGGGTGGTTTTGACTGAATTACGCTTACGTCAGAGAAATTTTAAAAATTTCCCTAACGTTTTTAAAATTTGAGCGAAAACTCCCCTCTCATAATACTCAAATTTTTACCTTTACGAACATACATTCTACCACCTATTAATCAAACATTCTACAATTATGCGAGTTAACAATACAATAAGAAAAACTGCACCTTTTTTAATCGCCATGACCCTTTTGGTGATTTCCTGCGTGAAATTAGCGCAAAAAGCCACGCTTATCACCATCAAAGAAGACCCTGCTAAGGCGCGAACGTTGGCTAAGGACATTCGAGACAAAACACCTGCAAAAGTCGGCGAAGGTCTTGAATTGACGCTTTGGGCTTCCGATTCCCTCGCGCCCGACCCTGTGGCGATGTCTATTGACGACAAAGGCAGGGTGTATTTGACGAGAACCAACCGTCAGAAAAATTCTGAATTTGATATTCGCGGTCATCGGGATTGGATGACTGAGTCTATTTCTTTGAAAACCGTAGAAGAAAGACGGGCGTTTTTAAGAAAAACTTTTGCACCTGAAAAGAGCCAAGAAAATAGTTGGTTGAAAGACTTAAACAACGATGGCATACACGATTGGCACGATTTGACCGTCGAAAAAGATGAAGTTTGGCGTTTAGAAGACACCAATAAAGACGGTTTTGCGGACGTATCTATGCGTATTTTGAACGATTTTTCCGAAGAAGTAACAGACGTTGCAGGTGGTCTATTGGTGCGTGCCAAAGACGCATTTATTGCCATTGCACCCGATTTATGGCGTTTAGAAGATAAAAATGGTGATGGCGTTTGGGACAAAAAAACGTCTATCAGCACAGGTTATCAAGTGCATATTGGTTTTGGCGGGCACGGCATGTCAGGCGTAGTTGAAGGTCCTGATGGTCGGATTTATTGGAATATAGGCGACATTGGCGCAAGTATTACCACTGTTGACGGTCGAAAAGTGGAAAATCCCAATTCTGGATTCATCGCACGGGCTAATCCTGATGGCTCTGATTTTGAGATATTTGCGACAGGCTTGCGCAATACCCATGAATTTGATTTTGATGAATACGGCAACCTCATTTCTTCTGATAATGACGGCGACCACCCGGGCGAAAGCGAGCGTTTGGTGCATGTTGTCGAGGGCTCAGATGCCGGGTGGCGTTCCAATTGGCAATATGGTAAATACACGGATCCCAAAAATAATAAATACCATGTTTGGATGGATGAAAAGCTATCAATTCCACGGTGGGAAGGTCAAGCGGCGTATATCATGCCACCGATTCAGAATTACCACAATGGACCAACAGGCATGGTTTATAATCCTGGTACGGCTTTGGGTTCGGAATGGAAAAATAAGTTCTTTTTGGTTGAATTTGTGGGTACACCGACGCGTTCGCACATCTGGTCTTTTGGCTTAAAACCCAAGGGCGCATCTTTTGTATTGGATGGCGAAAAAGATATACTGAGTGGGGTCTTGCCAACAGGTATAAAGTTCGGTCCCGATGGTGCATTGTACGTAGCGGATTGGATAAATGGTTGGGATACAAAGAATTATGGACGTGTTTGGAAATTAGACGTGACCAAAGATAAAAACGATTTGGCGGCTATTCGTTTGGAAACACAGCGTTTGATGTTGTTGGATTATGCCAAACAAACACCTGATATGCTTTATACTTTACTTGGATATGCAGACAAACGGATTCGCCACAAAGCACAATTTGAATTGGTCGCACGGGGTAAAAAAGGCGCAGAGATTTTGACAAAAGCCATTAATATGAGCGATAATCAATTGGCGCGCATTCATGCCATTTGGGGTATGGGTCAGTTGACGCGTAGCGACAAAACATATGCGTGGACATTGATTCCATTGTTGAAAGATAAGGACGAGGAAATAACGGTTCAAGCCATAAAAATGTTGGGCGATGCTGAAATTACTAATATTGGCAATGATTTGATACCGTTTTTGACGAGTAAAAACCCGCGTTTAAAGTTTTTTGCAGCCGAGGCATTAGGACAGTTTAAACATCAAAGTGCTGTTCAACCGCTTATAGATATGTTGAAAGCGAACAACGACGAAGACTTGTATTTGCGTCATGCAGCGGTTTTGGCATTGACAAGAATTGGGCAAGTTGAGCCGATTGTTGCTTTACAAAATAATGCGAGCAAGGCGTTGCGAACAGCGGCTGTGTTGGTTTTACGCAGATTAAGCAACCCTCAAATTGCTTTGTTTTTGAATGACAAAGACGAATACATTGTAACAGAAGCCGCTCGTGCAATTAACGATGATTTGTCCATTCCTGAAGCCTTACCCGCCTTGGCAGCAATATTAAATGACAAAAAATTCACCAATGAACCTTTGTTGAGAAGAGCTATAAATGCCGCTTTACGGGTCGGAACGGATAAAGAATTGGACATTTTAATCGCTTTTTCAAGGAGAACGGACATAAAAGACAATATGCAAGCGGAAGCTTTAGCCACTTTGGGCTCATGGGCGAC
>JAYTUQ010000410.1:0-1052 GCA_043744455.1 Saprospiraceae bacterium
TTTTGCCCAATTTTGGCAATACTGTGTTAGATGCAGTTTGTTTTTTGCGACAAAACCATATATGTTTTGTGGGTTGTCAAAAAACAAATTGCTGCTAACGGTACGGCTTGCCGAAGTGGGGGACATAGATATTCGTCCGCCCCGGCTTACCGAAGATAAATTTATAACTAAAAGTTGATGATATGCACACAGCTAAATTATTACCGTCCAGCCGGAACAAAAGCTAAATTGAAAAACAAAAGTTGAAACACGGCTTACGTCCGCCCCCATTTTGGCAAACCGCTTGTTGGCGGCATGTGCTTCTTGTTGCGACCAGTGTAATAAAACAAATAGTGATTAACAAATTAACAATTACAACTGACTTCGAAATTATTAATACCTCAAATAAAGGAATTAGGATTATTTAATTTCAATAGTAATTCTTTTTTTTGGACAATGGGATTATTATTTTTCTTTTATAGAAGTACCAACTTCTTTTCTTAAAGAATCTATTTGAGCTGGTGTCCATGTGCCTGGTGGTGCAGCCAATGCCCGAAATATCTTTTCCTGTCCCTGGGGTGTAAGGATAAACAGAATGTTCATTGAATCATTTGGATTTTTTACACCATGCCAAGTTCCAGGTGGTATGAACAAGGTTGAACCTTCACTAATAGCAATGCTATCACCATTAATTAGTGCGAAGCCATTTCCTCTATGTACAAATAAAATCTCTTCGGCATGGTCGTGACGATGGACAAAAATGCCCGCCCCTTTTGGCATTTCAGTAGCTCCCATAGAAAGATGAGCAGCTCCACTTTCGGGACTTACTTTAATAATTATAGTTCTGCCCCGTGGGTCATTTAATACTTCTCCTTCATTTTTTTGCAAAACGTAGCCTTGGGTTTTATGCTTCGTCTCGTCAATAGTGTCTCTTCCTGAAATAATTTTAGCCTTTTTAGTTTGAGATTGACATGACCAAAGTGTAACTAATAAGATATACAGTATGATTTTCATAATTATTGTTGCTTTCATATTTTAGTGTAGTATGAATCAAGCCTTAGCATTGACGCCAA
>JAYTUQ010000411.1:0-1052 GCA_043744455.1 Saprospiraceae bacterium
AAAAAACAAAGTTCCATCACGCACACATCCAGCGATGGACAGAAATTTGATTTACTCTACGATTCCATTCACGCCAATTATTCCTACAAATATTTTGGCAAGGATAAGGGCATTACTTTATATTCTTTTATCAGCGATGCCCATCAAGTTTTTCATGGATTAGCTTTCAGTGCTTCTGACCGTGAGGCTTGGTATGTTTTGAATGGTTTGATGCACAATCAAGTCGTTGAGTCCGATATTCATTCAACAGACACGCATGGTTCAACCGATATTGTTTTTGCTCTTTGTCATCTATTAGGGATTGATTTCCAACCACGCATAAAGGAATTTCATTTACTAAAACTTCACGGGACAAAAGATTTATCAATCGAAAATCAACAGGACTATATCATCAATTCTGGGGCTACGATTAATACAAAAATTATCGAGGAACAATGGGATAATATCCTCCGATTGGTTGTCAGTATGAAGTTAAAATATACCGTTCCTTCGCAAATTCTCAAAAGGTTGAGTTCTTACGCATTACAAAATCCTCTTTATCAGGCATTGAAAGAATTAGGTAAATTAGTCCGAACAATTTTCCTTTTGAGATACATGGATGATGAAACGATGAGACAGAGAATACATCAGCAATTAGTAAAAGGAGAGAGTTTTAACAGTTTAAGTAGTGCGATTCATTATGGCAATAGTGGCAAGATAATTTATGCCAACAAAGAAGACCTTTTGCTCTTGGAGGGGTCAAAAAGACTACTGGAAAATGTAGTAATTTGTTGGAACTACCTATTTTTAACCCGTTCATTGGTTAAAGCAACGCCACAAGAACGAAAAGAAATAATCAGCCAAATCCCTAACATATCGCCCGTGGCATGGGAACATTTTAATTTTCAAGGAGAATTTGACTTCGATGATTCGGCAGAACGTGATGCCTTAGAGTTGGATATTCAAGAAATGTATGAATTTCAATGGAATGAAGATGAATTGAGTTAATTAACTGATTTTAAGTTATTTACAAGCACTTCGTGGAACTTCTACCCAAAATGTGCGGCAGACCC
>JAYTUQ010000412.1:0-48523 GCA_043744455.1 Saprospiraceae bacterium
CCTATTGTTTTGAAAGCCTCTACGTCGAATGCTTTAGCAAAACCACAAAACTATATCCTCGAAATTGATACAACGGCTACATTCAATAGTCCCTTTAAAAAACGGACTGTTATCAATCAACTCGGTGGCGTTCTCAAATGGCAACCTGATATGAATTGGACTGATAATACGGTTTATTATTGGCGTTCTGCAGCAGATAGTACGGCAGGTGTGGGTTATGCTTGGCAGAATTCGTCTTTTATTTATTTGAAAGATGGAGGAGAGGGGTGGAATCAGTCGCATTATTATCAATGGTTGGGGAATGAGTTTACGACTTTGAAGGTGAATGATTTTGATAGGAAGTTTGAGTTTAGTGATGATGCCCAATCTATTGATTTGCGCTATGTTGCTAATAATTCAAGTTACCCTCGTTTTTTTATCAATAATAATGAATGGGACAGGAGTTTCGGATACCCAGCTGATGCAGGGCTTTCTGTAGTTGTATTTGATTACACAAATCCAAATAAAGCGTGGCTACAAAGTGACACATTATCACAATATGGAACTAATCCAACAAATAGAAGAACACATTATTTTATTTTTAATGTAAATAATAACGACGCTTTTACAGGTCGTAAGGGTTTTATTGATTTTATCAATAAAATTCCTGAGCGCTATAATGTACTAGTATTCACTCAACAACAATTTTCAACTGCCAATTATCGTCCCGATTTATGGGCAGCAGATTCTATTGCATTTGGGACAAGTATTTTTAAAATCCTTGAACAACAAGGGGCACAAAAAGTAAGAGGATTATCTGGCTTATTACCGTATTCTTTTGCTTTTCAGAAAAACGTAGGAGCAATAGCGGAGAAAGTCGCTAGCGATTATCTTACTGGCGCGCCAATTTCTTTTCATATAGTAACTCCTTGGTATGAAGGCAAAATGGAATCTAAAATTATTGGTCCAGTTCGAGAGTGGCAAACATTAGAACTAAAATACAAAGCTGATATAACTACGCCGACAAGTGATTCAGTCTCATTCGATGTTATTGGCTTGTCGTCTGATAAATTAAAAGATACAGTTTTGCTAAGGGGAATAACAACACCATTAACAACTTTAAGTAGTATTAATGTAAATCAGTATCCTTATTTGAAATTATGTTTCTATAGCAATGATAAGCTCAAACACACTGCACCACAACTTGATTATTGGCGGATTCTATATAAAGGCTTAACGGAATTAGCCGTCAATCCAAATGCTAAATATGTTTTTTACAAAGACACTTTACAACAAGGAGATCAACTAAAAATGGACTTAAATATTGAAAATATCAGTGAGGTAGATGCTGACAGTGTTTTGGTAAAATGGACGATTCGCAATGATGCCAATATAGAAATAAGTTCGTTCTCAAAATATGCCCCCCTCAGTAAAAACGGTAATTTCACTTCTTCACTTGCAAGGTCAACAAAAGATTTGGGTGGTAAAAATACATTGACTTTTGAAGTAAATCCTAATTTAGCTCAACCAGAACAGTTTATTTTTAATAATTATTTACAAACAAGTTTTTATGTTGAAAAAGATAAACGCAATCCATTACTCGATGTTATGTTTGATGGTATTCAGATTATGAACAACGACATTGTTTCGCCTAAACCATTGATTATAGTTGAATTGCGTGATGAAAACAAATTCCTCGCACTCAATGATACAACGTTATTTAAACTCTACGTTCAAACACCTTCGGGTCAAAAGCAACAAATCTTTTTCAATGACCCTTCTCTCAAGTTTAATCCTGCGGTCATTACTGCAACAGGTGTTAATAAAGCCACTATTGAATATCGTCCTATTTTCAAAACGGACGGTACTTATAAATTAATGATTAAAGCCAAAGATGTATCGGGCAATCAATCGGGCGATATGGATTATACTATTGCTTTTCAAATTATTACAAAATCATCTATTTCTAATGTTTTAAATTATCCGAATCCTTTCTCTAATAAAACACAGTTTGTCTATACTTTAACAGGTGAAACACCTCCACAGTATTTCAAAATTCAAATTATGTCTGTATCTGGAAAAGTGGTTCGGGAAATCACACAAGATGAATTAGGTTCTCTAAAAATTGGTACACACCGCACTGATTTTGTTTGGGATGGCACTGATACTTATGGTAATCAATTGGCAAATGGTGTTTATTTGTATCGCGTAACTGCTAAAGGTGTAGATGGTAAGGCTTATGAAAGTTATGACAATGGGACTTCTGACTATTTCAAAAAAGGGATTGGTAAGTTAGTAATAATACGTTGACATTCAATTTATTAAAAATAAAAAATCGCTTCAATGTCAACGTTGAAGCGATTTTTTATTTTTCCGATAGACTAAACGCAAGAGTAATGAAAAGAAATAAGTACGACGACCAAGTGGTAAAATTGAAAAAGAAAAGAACCATAATAATAATGATTTTTTTAGAGGAAAATCATATGCAGGAATTGTTAAAATATATTCTATTAGATAGGCTATAAATTTTTCACGGTTCACAAAAGGCTTTGATAAATTCAATACTTTTATGTAGGAAGAATTCGTATTTGGCAAATTCAATTTTTGAATCCAAAATTCAGAAACATTCAAACTTCTGAGTAATTCTTGTAAAAAAACAATACGTTCGAGATAGGGTTTAATACCTTGTGAAGACTTAGCTTTCTCCTGAATACGAAAGTATGCAAGTATTTCATCTGTTTTAGCTATATTTTGCAAACCAAAAGTTGTCAGATAACGACACCATAATTCTAAATCCATACAAAAATGGAGACGTTCATCTACGCCTGTTAATAATTTTACCGTTTCAGTATGCAAAAACAAGGCCGGTTGGGCCATACTTCCGAAGAATAATGTTTGTTCTAATTCACTATCAAAGATTGATATTCTGAAAGCCCATTCAAGATGTCTTTCAAACTTGAAATAGCCTAAATACCCTACTATAGCCGTTGCAGAAGGCATATCAATTAATGCCTTAGCAATAGCCCAAAGGGCATTTGGGGACAATAGGTCATCACTATTAATCCAATTAAAAAAGACTCCAGTTGCCTGTTTGAGACCTTTATTAATGGCATCCGATTGTCCATTATCTCGTTCACTGACCCAGTAAGCAATCCATTTGTCGTATTTTTTAATAATATCTACTGTTTCATCTGTACTACCACCATCAATGATAATAAATTCAAGATTGGGATAATTTTGTAATAAAATAGAACGAATGGTTTCTTCTATGAACATACCTTGATTAAAAGACGGTGTAATGATGCTTATTTTAGGTAAATTCTTGCTAATATACTGAGGGGTACCGTCAGATGCTACCGTCCATGGAAAACCTAAACAATTTTTAGGTGGCGTGGGCAAGTCGGATATGTGAACTATTTTCATACTTAAAGCAGATATTTCAAAATTTTATCTATTTGTCGTATACATTTTCCAATACTTGTTCGACGGTTATAATGAATTTGTGTTTTTAAAAGATAAAGATGAATGAGTTTTTGAAATATAGAACGAGGGTCATTTTCAGGTTGTTTATTTTGCCAGATGTTAAGGCAAGCAAAATGCTTTTTTCCATGTTTTTGAAAAAGTATGTTAATTTCTGTATCCCATCTATAATTTTTTTCAACTTGAGTTGTTCTCATATTAATGCCTTCTTTTTCATAATAGGTAAACCATCTTTCTTCAACGGTATGAAATTCATTTTCTCTCAAAGCATACATATGGTGATATATTCTAAAAATACTGAGGGGGTGTAAATCTTTTCTATTTAGTAATTCAAAACATTGATACCAACGGTGTTTTGATTGCATACGTAACCAATCAGTATATTGATAATGTAATACTTTTATATTACTACAAATAATTTTTGATGAATTACTAGGGAAAGGAATTCGAGGGCTATGAATAAGTGAACCTTTGCTACTGCTTTTACCATCATCAATAAACCCCCACCCAAAACTGCCACCATTCCAGTACGTCTTAAAATTGGGGCTAATATTAATCCACGAAAAATAGATAATAGAAGCAACAGGGGCTTTTAATATTTTCTCCCATTCTGCGTGTTTACAAAAATCAGCAGTTAGGAATTCATCGGCATCAAGAGTAATGAGAAGCTTTTTTCGACCATTACTCGGTATTTGTCTTGCTGCATCGATTAATAGCTTTTGTCTTTCTGACTCATTATAATTAAATGATTGATTATCAATCAATTTTACTTTAGAGTATTTTAAAGCTATTTCGCGACTACCATCAGTACTCATTTGATCTGCAATAATAATATAGTCAGCCCAAAGTGAAGCCGCTTGTATAAACTTTTCAAGAATCCATGATTCATTTTTAACAGGTGTTAGACAACAGATTAATGGTTTACCTTCCACAGTAAAGGAATTTTTCGTTTTAAAAGAGTGCTTATATAGTTTTTTATTTTTTGTAAAACATTACGTTTATCCATATTGTATAAATACATTAATTGAGGATAAGTATTATCATTCAAATAATTATCTTTATATTTATTACCCCACTGTGAAGGATCACGATGAATTTGAATTTCAAATTTCAAAGAGAGTAGAGAAAGTATGGATTGGTCGTGTCTGTGTTCAATAAAACCTTCAATATTTTCATGTCCCAATATATTAGGGTCGTCTGAAATAACTTGGCTGTCTGAACAATATTTTAACCACGACTCTACAAATTCTATCGAATATTGGTTTACCTTATACAATTGCGGGGAGCCACAAACTTGTTCAGCTTCATAAAATTTTGTACAATCGCAATTCATTGAGATAAATGTATCTCTCTTTGTCCATATTTTATTTAATCTTGAATGAACTTGAAATAAAACGATATCCTGCTTATTACAAATGTCAAATAAAGGTATCAATGAATTAAGGATAATTACATCAGAATCACTATACATTAATATATCTCCTTTGGGTAGTTTTTTTAACATTTCTAAAATAAAGTAAGGTTTCCAAAGCCAGTATCCAAAACCACGTGTTTGCGAAAAAATTGCATGGTTTTCATTATAAAAAGTTGTTTTTTTTAAATCTTTTTCTGTAAAAGAATGTACTATATCAATACCAAATGTAAGTGCACTCTCTTCTAATTGCTTTTGGCTTCGGCGATACTGAAGGGTCGAAAAAGAGACTAAATGTGTTTTCATATTATTAATCAATTAACATTTACCAGCTTCAACTCTTTTTATAAGAGGTTTCAAGACGTTTGAATCAAATGGCCGTGGCATGTGAGCGTCTATATAATAGTTGAATGATAGCAATAACGGGTTTATATTCCACTGACTTCTATCTAATCGCCGCCTCGCCCAAGGTTTCCAACCACCCCGTTTGAGAAGAATTGTTTTTTCAGAAAAACCAACCCATGATGTTATTTGTCGCGTCAACATGATTTCATCAGTGTTCCAGCCCAATTCTAATGCATACCATGCTTTAATGAGTTTGATTATTGTTAGAAAGTCATTTTGTCGAATATCTAAAATCTCTTGGAATAATTTGCCCTTTCCAGCAATATAACACATTGGAAAACGGATTGTATTTTTGTAAGCATCTGCCGAATAAATAACTAAAGCATTTTCATCAATATGCTCAACAGATTTTAAGTAATAACCTTTATTCATTGGTAACATATCAATATCAGATGTTAGACAAACATCATCTGGAAATAGAATTGGCAAAAAAGCTCTTACAACTTGAGCAATAAAATCATTCGGAATTCCTTCTAAACTTGGGATACGTATAATATCACCGCAACTTTCATCGACTACAGAATCACCAACTATTGCTAAGGTTGGCTGAATATTCATATTTGTCCATGCCTTTGCTGCTAATGGCCAAAAGTTTTGATACAAAGGATTATCATCGCAAGCAAGAATAGAGCGGTCAATTTTCATTTTTACCTTTTATAATATAATCATTAAATACCCAAATTGAATCGGATTGAAGCGTATCATCTGCTACAAAGTTGAAATATAAACATTGATAACCTTTAGAAGTTAGAAAGGCGTTAACATCTTCATAAAGAAATTGCTTTTGCCAGACCTCTCGATGTTCACACTCAATGTGCATTGATTTAATACAAGTTAATCTATCGCCAAAGCTTTGTAAAACCTCTAAAGTACAGCCTTCAACATCTATTTTACATATATCAATTTGATTTATCAAGTTCTGGGTCATGAATGTTTCGCCAGTTTCAGTTTCAACAACTATTTGTACAGATTTATTCTCATAGTAATTATCTTTTCTGTTTTTCAAAGAACTAACACCACTATTAATACCTTCTATTTTATTAAAATACATCGGTTGATTAGTATTGAAAATAGCTTTTTCAAAAACCTTAAAAGATGGAAAATCCTGACGAATATTTTTAGCACAATACGGGTTTGCTTCAACTATTAAAACATTAGAATGTGAAATATCAAAAGCCTTTGCCAACAAGTCAGCATCTAAACCGTCTCGTGAGCCAATTTCGAGTAAAAATGTTGGGTTTATTTTGGTTTGTGCCAATACATTTTGATAAACTTCCGCCAAAGTTAAAGGCGGATGTTTGTTCAAAAAAAGTTTTATAAAATTCGATATAAACCTTTTATAAAATTTAAGAATATTCATTTTTTTAATATTAAGTCCAGTAAAGCCAACCTGCTCCTTTACTTTGTTTAAAAATATACCCAGTTTCTGTTGGTGTACCTTCATAATAGAGACGAACAGATTTAGGAAAACTAATATAAGATTCTTTTCCAGGTTCATTCAACGCTATATCTAAGTATAGTGTAACTTCATTCATATTTTGTGGTAGGTAGAAGCGATGTTTAATTTCAAAACGCCCTACAGCATGCGTTGGCGTTATACCGCGAATACTTGAAGGACTAAAAAAACCTAAAGGCACATCATTCACATCAAAAATTTTCACTTCTAAATCTAATTTCAAAGGCCTTCTTAAGTGACCACTTACCAAAAACTCTAATTCCGTTTGACCACTTTTTAATATTTGATCAAAAAAAGGAGAACTATTGATTATCAGTTCTGTCACCTCAACTGAGTTATTATGAACATTTTTGTAATCTATAATTTTTTTATTTGATTCAAATTTGCGATAATTCTGCGAATAAGTATCAATACATTCGTCCATTGCTCCACTCTTAATAAGCACCCCATTTTCTAATAAGATTCCGATACTGCATAGCGATTTTACTAGTTGCATATTATGACTTACAAACAAAACCGTTCGCCCACTTCGACTCACTTCATCCATCTTTCCTAAGCACTTCTTTTGAAATTCAGCATCACCAACCGCTAAAACCTCATCAATTACCAATATTTCAGGTTCTAAATGGGCTGCTACCGCAAAAGCTAAACGCAACTGCATACCACTCGAATAATGTTTCAAAGGCGTATCAATAAATTGTTCAACACCACTGAATGCTACGATTTCATCAAATTTTTGAGCAATTTCAGTACGTTTTAAACCTAAAATAGACCCATTCATAAACACATTTTCTCGTCCCGACAATTCAGGATGAAAACCTGTGCCTACCTCCAAAAGACTTGCAATGCGCCCCCTCAGTATAACTTGACCTTTTGTAGGCGGCGTAATGCGGCTAAGGATTTTTAATAAAGTGCTTTTGCCTGCACCGTTTCGACCAATAATGCCGATACTCTCACCCGCATGAATATCAAAACTCACATCGTCTAAAGCCCAAAAATCAGACTCCGCAGTATTTCGACCTCGATGGGTGAAAAAGTTAGAAACAGAGTCTCGCATACTCAAGTACCTCTGTTTTTGTCTGATTTTATATTGTTTCGATATATTTTTGACCTCAATAATAGGTTTCATTTGTCATTATTTGTAGATTACGTTTTGTAGGAAAAAATAAAAGCACAGCAGAAAACAGTGTTAAAGGTACAGTCACAACGTGAAACCTATCACCTTGGGTAAAAGCGACTGTCGAAAATATCATAATTGAAAAAGCTAAAAACCAACTGTAAAATGCTAAAAAAAAAGGTTTATCCAATTGATTTCTCTGTTTTTTATATTTTTTAATAAAAAAAATGGGCAAAACGAGCAAAACAAAACTGCTGTTTATCATATTTTGGATTTGCGAAATTTTTAGAAAAATCATTTGAATTATTCTAAAATAAGGCAAATTAAAATCATTTTTTGCTGATAAAGCAAACTGTGTTCCGCCTCTTGAATTGACAAATAGGCTGCGAAAAAAAGTGAACGTCAAGGCTTTTTTATTTTCCATGAGTTGTTTCTTCATGTCGGCATGAATGAGGTTTTCTATGGCGGGCAATTTTTGTGCATCATCTTTTGTATAATTGCTGCCGATTATCCAAGCCCCTTCGTCTCGTTTGTCCATCTCTTTTTCCCATTCTTTTGCGTAAAAATCAAGCGTTTGATTTGGGTTATTTTGGACAACTGTCGCATAAGCACTTACGTACATATACCAATCTACTTCGCCAATATAGCTTATTTTAAAACTATTGGTACAACGATATATATTCAACATTTGGAAGCCAATGGTTGATAAAAAAAGTAAACTGATAATAACAAATTTTTTCACACTCAACTTTTTCAAAACAACTAGAGATATCAAAATAAAATACAAAGCAAAAACGAAATAAGTCAATGTAGAACGAATAACGACTGATGCTCCTAACAACCAAATCGCCCCATAAAACAAATTCGTTTTGTCCGTCTTAATATATTGATACAGACAAAAAACATGGCTTGAAAGAACAAAGGCATAAATAACTTCTGTATGAACCAAAAATAAAAAACAATGTAAACTTACACAACTCGCAAAAATTAAAGCGATTCTAAATCCTATTTTTTCATTGCTCACATCTTTAACGACTTTAAAAAGCAACAAAATTGTTAAAAACCAACAAACCAAATTCATAGTCGCAACAAAGTATTCGCTGTATTCAAAACCTAATAAAGTAGGTAGACCAATTAGAAAAGGGAATAAAAAAGGTCGTCCAAAACTCGCGAAGTGTTCAGAGGAGTAAAGCCATTCACTCGCTTTTTGGTAGCTTTTAGCATCGTTCCACGAGTTATATAAGTCGGTATTGAACGGATACTGCATTAGGCAAGAACTGACAATCAATATCAGACTTGAATAAATAAACAGACGCAAACCCCGTTTGTCTATGTTTTTTGCGAACTCGAATAGTTTCATTTACAAATTTTCTAACTCAATTTATCCTCACCTCTCCCCCTCAGTATAAAGTGGTAAAATGGTTGTTTTTTTTGAAAAAAGTAATGCCAAAGAAATCAACGTAATCGGCACTGTTATCACATGAAATCTATCGCCTTGTGTGAACACAATCGTCGAAAACAGCATAATTGAAAAAGCTAAAAACCAACTGTATAGTGCCAATCCTAATGTTTTGTCGAACCGATTTTGCTGTTTTCTGTATCTTTTTAACAAAAAAACGGGTAAAAAAATTAAAACCAATCCACTATTGATAATATTTTGAATTTGCGAAAGCCACAAAAATAAATGTTCTATTAAATAAAAAAAAGGCAGATTTAAACCATTTTTCGCAAATAAAGCATACTGAGTTCCACTACGAGAGTTGACAAATAAACTGCGAAAAAACGTTACTATTAAACCCCATTTATTGTCTTTCAATTGACTTTTCACATCCATACTTACCGCATTTTCTACTTCACTTAAATGTCGTATATCTTCTCTATCGCGGCTTCTACCTATTGAAAAAAAGGTTTGTAAGCGCAAATCGGCTTCCTTTTCCCATTGTTTGGCATAGAATTCAAAAGTTTGATTCGGATATTTTGCAATGTTAATGGAATATGCACCCATATAACAATACCAAGCGGTTTCACTGATATAACTTATTTTTAGACGTTTAGTACACCGATACATATTGAATATTTGTAACCCAATTGTTGATAAAAAGAGAAGGCAAATAACAATAAAATTTTTCAAACGCATTTTTCTTAAAATAACTAAAACGCCAAAAATAACGGATAAAAGGACGACATAATAAATCAAGGTTGGACGTATTGTGGTTGATGCACCCAAAAGCCAAACTGCACCAAAGAACCAATTGTCGTTTAAATTTTTTAGATATTGAAAAAGACAAAAAACATGGCTGAAAATCACAAATGCGTATATCAGTTCAGTGTTAACCAAAAACAAAAAACAATGCAAACTGACGCAAGTGATGAACAAAAAAGTGATTATAAAGGCTTTCTTTTCATTATAAAGGTCTTTAGTCGCCCTAAAAAGAAACAAAATAATCAACAGCCAACACACAAAATTTAAGATTGCAACAAACGTTTGGCTGTAATTAAGCCCCAAAAGACGTGGCAAACCAATCAGAAAAGGGAATAAAAACGGACGTGTAAAACTGGGAAAATGGTCGGGTGCATACAACCATTCACTTGCTTGTTTGTAGCTCCATTCGTCTGTCATTGCGTTGAATTCTGTCAAGTGAAACGGATATTGCATGATGCAAGAACTTAATAACAAGACAAAACTTGCATAAATAAGTATTCGATATTCTGATTTGTGAGCGATTGTTTTTATAAAATTATTCACAATGACCTTTAATATTTGACAAACTAAATAAGAGGATTAAACGACATCGAGGTTCTTCGAGTTAAGCTAAATCAGCAAAATACGCTTCTGTTTTTCTAAAAAAATAAATACCCAAAACTAAAAAAAGTAAAGCAACGGCAAACTGACCAATGACCAGTAACCAATGACTACCTCCCTCCGCAGTAAAAACGCTCCGCATCAAGTCTATGGCACCTGCTATCGGGTTTAATTGCATAATCCGTTGAACAGCAGTATTTTCAAACGATTTTGTGGAATACAAAACGGGATTTAAAAACAATAAAAATTGAATCATAAAAGGCAATGCATACTGAAAATCGCGATATTTGATGTTTAAACTCGCAAGCAAAGTGCCCAAACCAAATGTCGTTATGACAGTCAATAATATACTGAGGGGTGTAAAAAAAAGCAGTTTCCAAAGCGAAAAAGGAATTCTATAGTAGAAAAGCAAAAGAATGAATACGCCAAAAGCGAACAAAAAATCGAACAAAGCCGTCAAAATAGCCGATAAAGGAATAATAAGACGTGGAAAATAGATTTTCTTAATAATGTTCGCATTTGCTACCATGCTGGAAGCGGCATTAAGTAAACCGTTTGAAAAAATATTCCAAATCATAAGACCCGAAAAGGCGAAAATAGGGTAAGGCAAACCATCAGAACTGACTTTCAAACCACGACTAAAAATCAAGGTGAAAAGTAACATCATACTGAGGGGTTGCATGGCAGCCCACAAAATGCCGAGCGTGGCTTGTTTATAGCGTACTTTGATGTCGCGCCACGTAAAAAAGTAAAATAGTTCTCGATATTGCCACAATTCACGTGCACCCAACGTAAATTTGCCTTTATTTTCGATGATAAATTCTTCCATGATGCGGCAAAAGTACTAAAAAAGGAATTGAATATGCACACACAACCATTAGTTTCTGTTTTGATTCCGCTGTTCAACAAAGCCGATTATTTTGAAGAAACAATGGCATCTGTTTTGAATCAGACTTACCCAAATATCGAAGTGATAATCGTTGACGACGGTTCGACAGATGGTAGTTTTGAGTTGGCTAAAAGCTATGTTTCGAAAAATATTTTTTTGTTAAAACAAGAAAACAAGGGTAGTTCATCGGCAAGAAATAAAGCTTTTGAGTATGCGAAAGGCGATTTTATTCAGTATATAGATGCTGACGATGTTTTGGATGTGCGAAAAATCGAAGAACAGATTAATACACTAGGTGGGCAGACCGATGTACTAACAAATGCAAAAGGTAAGGGTTTTATAATTCAAAAAAATGGAGAAAAGCAGCTATTTGACCGAAAGTTGTTGTGCAAAAATTATGATGATAAATCTAAATTTTTGTTCGACGAAGTTCAAGAAGCGGCTCTTGTTCACTCATGGTTGATTCCACGAAATCTGATAGAAAAAGCGGGAAAATGGGACGAAACGATGACGATTTTTGATGACCGCGATTTTTATCTACGCCTTGTTCCGCTTGCTTCTTCCATAGTATATTGCTCAGAAGCAATTTGCTATTGGCGATTGCCTAATTCATCAGAACACCTTTCACAGCGCAACAATATTGCCGATTTCGAGGCTGTTTTGCGCTATTTTTTGCGATTTGAACAGACTTTATTGCAGCCCAATAACTCCAAAAATGAAGAAATACGTTTAGCATTGGCTTGTTTATATAAAAAACTTTTGGTCAAATCATATACCCAAAAGTCTATTGTTGAAGAAATACATAATCGGTGTTTTCGCTTGGGTTTAGTGCCGCATTGCAGCAACAGTCCAATTATTGGGCAATTGAAACGACTGTTTGGATTGAAAATAGCTTTTAAAATTTTATTTTTTAAAATTGTTTTTGAAGACAAATACTTACGGTTTTTCAGAAAAACGAATCCGATATAAAAAAAATGCCACATAAAGATGCCCGCTACTATATTAGCACCATTTATTTGAAAATCAATGCGCAATTATACGATTGGGCAAATCGTACCGAATTGCTCAATGGGTATAAAAAGCGAACAAAACTGTTTTATTATAAAAGCTATGATAAACATTTTTTAGGTCAAAAAATTACTATAAATCATTCATTTTCAAAACAATATACAACATATAATTTTTTTTTAAAAGCACTTGACCTCCAGCAACAATTGCGGTTTAATGGAGAAGGGGTTGCCTTGTGTCATTTAGATGCGAAGGAAATGCACGAAAACCCGTTGTTGCCGGCTTATTTTGGTTTAGTCTGCTACAATGACTTTCTAATAAACCAAAATGAAGATAGTTTGGAAAAGTTTTGGGTTCAAATAAAATATTTGGGTACCGTTGGCATCCACCAAAACGACGCATTGTTATTTATGTACGAAGGTTTTTTCCCGCTTTTTGATATTTATCAGACGACATGGTATTCAGGCATTACACAGAGTTTGATTGTCTCAATGTTTATACGTGCTTTTGATTTGACTCAGAATCCAGACTATAAAAAAAAGGCACGACAAACAATAGAAGCCATGTTTATACCATTCGAAGAAGATGGTGTTTTTTGCCAAACGCCCGAAGGTTTTGATTGGATTGAGGAGTACCCCTCAGTATCGCGGCGGTCAATGGTTTTAAATGGTTTCATTTTTAGTATCATTGCGCTTTATGAATATTTAATTATTTGCGATGATGATAAAAAGCTCAGAAAACGATTAGAGCGCTTAGTCGAAAGCTGTTTTAAAACCCTGCATCATTATATTCGTGGTTCATTTGTGAGATACAGTCGCTTCAATAAATCGCTTCAAAATATTAATTATCAAGGACTTATCGTTTTTCAATTTCTTCATTTATTTGAAGTGTCGGGCAATAATGCTTTTCGGGACATTGCTTTGAGGCTCAATAAAAATATGAATTGGGCAGCTTATTTCCGTTTTCATGGTATAGTACCCCCTCCGTATTTTGAGGATAATTTGCGTTAAAATTCACTGTTCATCTATAAAATTAGAAAATGACCAACTTAGAAAAGACGTTTTTATTAGTTAAAAAAATACTAAGACAACCCCAAAGCCTTAAACAACTCATTGATTACGACGCCATTTATCGTAATCATTTACAAGAGAAATACAATTTAAAAAAACTGCAAACCGTTGATATTCAAGCTTTATTGCCCAATTTCAATGAAACGATTAACTATTATACATTCTTAGATGGCACCTCGCTTTCCATTGATATCGCTTTACTAAAAGCTTTGGCGCGGCAATTTTCGCCTTGTTATTACCTTGAATTGGGTTCGTGGCGTGGCGAAAGTTTGGCAAATGTTGCCGAAGTTGCGGAGCATTGTACCTCTATTTCATTTGCAGATGTTGATTTGAAAAAATTGGGTTTTAGTGAGGAAATGGTTCGCTTAAATCGGTTTTTTTCTAAAAACTTATCCAACGTTACTCATATTGGACACAACACAAGGACGTTTGATTACGCCAATTTGAACAAAAAATTCGACCTTATTTTCGTTGATGCCGACCATTCTTATGATGCCGTTCGAGACGATACAAAACATGTGTTCCCTCTATTGAAAAACGACCATTCGATGATTGTTTGGCACGACTACGGGTACAATACGGAGAAAGCTCGAACGCCTGTTTTAGCAGGTATTTTAGACGGTTTACCAAGTGATGAAGCACGAAAATACCTTTACCATGTCTCAAATACAATGTGCGCAATTTATACACGTAAGCCTATAGACCCATCTGCACTCAAATCTGCTCAAACACTTGATAAGGCTTTTTCTATTCAGTTGAGTGCCAAAAAGTTATGAAAAATGAGTAAAACGGCAAAAATAAAAGCACTTTGGGTGTGCACATGGTTTCCGAGCAATAGGATTCCGTACTTAGGTACATTTGTGAAACGACAGGCTTTGGCAACATCTCTTTTTGCAGATGTGGCTATTTTATACGTTTTAGGTGATGCGATTTCTGATTATCAAATAGAGATTGAACAAAGCAATATTTTGACGATTCGGGTCTATTACCCTACAACGGATAATACTTTTTTAAAAATATTTCGTCAATTCCGAGCGCAATATAAAGGTTATAAAATTGCCTTGTCTTCCTTTGGAAAACCAGATATTGTTCATGTTCAATCGTTGTATCCAGCAGCAATTTTTGCTTTATATTTAGATTTTTTTAAAAATATACCCTTTGTCGTTACGGAACACTTTAGTGGATATATGAATGTTTCAGCTTTCAAAAAACAATATTTTAGACGTTTTTTTACACACATTGTCTTCAAAAGAGCTAAAGTCGTTATAGCATTATCTGATATTTTCATTCAAGCATTAAAAAACATAGGATTAAAGGCGCGGCAATTCCGTATTATTTTTAATGTAGTGGATACAGAACTTTTTAAACCTTCATCTAAAACAAGGGAGGCTTTTGAGCCTTATCGTTTTATGAATCTATCATTATTTAATGATAAAAATAAAAATATAACAGGGCTCATCAGATGTGCTACAAAATTGGCAGAAAGACGACGAGATTTTATTTTAAATATTGTGGGAGATGGCGGAGACAGAGACCTTATTATTCAAAGCGCGGAGACTTTAGGTGTCCTTAACCGTTTTGTTTTTTTTAAAGGCTATTTATTTGAGAAAGACGCTGCAAAAGAGATGAAACAATCAGATTGCGTTATTATGTTCAGTAATATCGAGTCTCAATCGGTTGTAACGCTTGAAACAGCGTCTTGTGGTTTACCTTTAATTGCAACGGAAACCGGTGGTATTGGAGAACGGGTCACACCTGAAACAGGCATCCTCCTCAACATCGGCGACGAAGCCGCTTTAGTCGAAGCCATGAACGATATGATTGATAACCATCACAAATACGACCCCTCAGTAATCCGCTCAAAAATTGTCGAAAAATGCAGCGTTGATGTCGTTGGACAAGCCATTGCCAATATTTACCATGACGTTTTAAAACCAACCAAACCCTAAAACAGTCAATTCTTTGTCATTAAACAATCGTTATGCGTGTAGAAACTATTGATATCTGTACTTTCACACCCTAAAAATTTAAAACAATGATTAAACGATTCAACGTCACTCTTTTATTTCTTCTTTCAACGTCTTTGGTTTTTGGGCAACCAACGGATGCTGTTAAAACCGAAAAGCACCTCAAAAACATCCATCAACTGACATTTGGCGGCAACAATGCGGAGGCATATTGGTCGCCGAATAGTAAATCGGTGACTTTTCAGTCCGATTTTAAGAATTGGGGCGTGCAATGCGACCAAATTTTTAAGATGGATATTAAAAAGGCGTTGCGTGATACAGCTTATCGTCCAAAGATGATTTCTACATCGTTAGGACGTACGACTTGCTCTTATTTTATGCCCGATGGTAAACATATTTTGTATGCTTCGACGCATAAAGGTGGAGATGCATGTCCAGAGCCACCGCCATCAAATTCTAAAAAGTATTTGTGGCCCGTTTATGCCAGTTTTGACATTTTTATTGCCGATAAAAAAGGAAAAATCGTAAAACAACTCACCAATACTGAGGGGTATGATGCGGAGGCGACCGTTTCGCCTGATGGCAAAAAAATCGTTTTTACATCTGACCGAAGCGGTGATTTGGAGTTGTGGACGATGAATATCGATGGCTCGGACCAACGCCAAGTGACTTCTGGATTGGGTTATGACGGTGGGGCGTTTTTTTCACCTGATTCAAAAAAATTGGTTTTTCGGGCGAGCCGCCCAACGTCTGATGCAGATGTGGCTGAATATAAAGATTTTTTGAAAAAACACCTTGTGGCACCAACCAGTATGGAAATTTATACGTGCAACGTTGATGGGTCTGATTTGAAGCAAGTTACGCATTTGAGTAAGGCGAATTGGGCACCTTTTTATCATCCTTCGGGTAAAAAAATTCTTTTTTCTTCCAATCACCATTCGACGAGGGGTTATGATTTTCAGTTGTATATGATTAATGAGGATGGAACGGGTTTGGAACAAATAACAACGGAAAGTTATTTCAACGCTTTTCCCATGTTTTCTCCGAATGGAAAATACTTAATTTGGTCGTCGAATCGCAGAAATTGGGGAACTCGAGATACGAATATGTTTGTGGCAGATTGGGTGGATTGACCTACTAATTACACGGATTTTACGAATTGACGAATTAAGATATAACACATACTTCTCGATTCGTAGATTCGTAAAATCCGTGTAATTAGTGGGTCAAATTAGTGGCTCAACGTTGTATCGGATAAATCGCCTCTTGCCGTCCATCAATATACCGAAAAGTTTTGCCATCATAAAAGCCATTTTGTTCGAGCATAAAACGCAAAATTTTGCCGCCCCATTCAGGTATTGCAACGGCTGCATTGAGTTCAATGGAATAAGCCGTATTTGGAAACATTGGATAATCGCCCGCGCCAACTGTCACTTTTTGATTGTCCCACATACCGATTGTTGGACCTGCGGCGTGACCATGAAAACCGATGGGGTGCGTATAAATAGTCCCATTAATCCCTTCTTTTTTGGCTTGTGCTAAGGCATCGGCAAGGATTTGATTGCCCGATTTGCCAATTGTAAAGTTTTCAGTCAGTATATCTTGTAAACGATTGGCTTGTTTGAAGCCTTTTTGAAGGTACGTGGGGACTTCTTTTTCACCTGCTTTAAGCACGTAAGCGTGTTCCTGCATATCGGTATTGAGGCGCAAATAGGTGATGCCGAAGTCCACATGCAATAAATCACCAGGCATAATCACTTCTTTATCAGCCCTTTTTGAGAAGGAACGCAAGTGGTCGAATCGTGCGGTGTCCTGCCGTTGAATGGATACTGAGGGGTGGAACCATGTATCAAAACCTAAATCCCGTACGCGCTGCCGATACCACCAAACGAGGTCTTCTGTGGTTGTGACACCTGCCTGAATGGCTTTATCGGACAAACCTTCACGTAGGATTTGATGCGCTATTCGAGCGATTTGTTCGTACAAAACCATTTCATTTTCTGAACGTGTTTCGAGCCATGAAACAGCTAATTTTTCAGCACTAACAACACGGTTTTGATACTCTTTGGGCAGTTTTTGCATCATTTGCTCATATTCATGGTGGCTCAAACCATCAGCATGACCGTAATTTGGCGACACATTGATGCCAATTTTCATAGGATTGCGCTCTTTTATGATTTCAATAAGTGCGTCCCATTGGTCAGGATAGACATTGAGATTCCAAGACGCTTTGAGCAAACCGACATCGTAACGAGCGATAGCCAGTTTTTCAACACCCAAATCAGGTCGGTTAGCAGTAGGGTTTTGAAAATCACGACCTGATTTATCAAAAAATACCATGACGGTTCGACGTCGCGCGGACAGCCATTGTGCGGGCAGCATCGTCTTCATGACGGGGTCTTCATTGTATTCTCTTGAAATCAGAATCCACATATCAATACCTTCACGGCGCATAAGATGGGGTAGTAGGTGGTCAAAACGGTCAGAAAGCATGTTGTCAATGACTTCTGCACGATCACGTTCTGAAAGAATTTTTGGGTAAGCTATTGTTTGCGCTTGCGCTAAAAAAGAGGTAAAAAGAAGAAGAATGATTAAGTTTTTCATTGTTTTAATGTTTTTAGAGGTAAATATACTGAGGGGTAGGGAAATGAGGAATTTGTTTTAGGTATAAAAAAAAATCAAGTTGTCAATCGACAACTTGATTTTATATTTTTAGACTGTATCTTTTTTACTTAATTCTCTTCGGATACTGAGGGGGTATCTTTAAACTCAACATTTCGATAAATATCTTCAACAGACAATTCAAAAGGTATCGTTTGTAATTTGAAAGACCCTTCTGTGATAATATCGCCAATTTGCCAACGCCCTGACTCATCTTTAAAAAACTGTTCGATACATTTTTCTTTTTGGGATATGACAATGTATTCTTTCATAGTGGGTGTTTGGCGATAAGAACGGAATTTATCACCTCTATCAAATCCTTCGGTTGAATCGGATAAAACTTCGATTATTAGGGTTGGATTAGCTAAATTATCGCCTTTTTCATCGTCATAATAGGGCTTACCATCCACAACAACAATATCGGGGTAGAGGAAATTTTTATACGATAAGTAGCTGACTGTTCGCATATCATTAGCAAAAACCTCTTGATTCGTATTTTTTTGAATAATCTGACGGTCAAGCATAGATGTCAAATTTCGATTAATTCGATTGTGATTTGGACTCCCCCCAGCCATAAGCCTTAGTTTTTGATTGAAAAATTCATATTTCGGTGCAAGTTCACGAGGACCAGAACGCTGTATTTTGAGATATTCCTCAGCAGACATTTTCTCTTGTGGTGCGATAACTGTTGTCATTTTTTTGAATTTTTTGTAAAAATAAACCATTTAAACCTAAAATCAAAACATTAGCCCCCCTCAGTATTTCTTCAAGTTTTGAGCAAGGGGATTTGAGTGTTATTCAATACATTGATTACCGACATAAACTCAAAACCCCTTGTTTACTCTTTAAACTATTGTTTAATAACTAACTTTTTAGTTTGAACATCGTTGTCCGTACCCATTTTTACAATATACATGCCTGTATTAAAAGTTTTAGTATCAAGTGTCAATTGATGCGTACCTTTTGACAGCTTCCCTAAGCGTCTATCTGAAAAGATTTGTCCATTCATATTTGTGATTTGGAAATGAACATTTGCTTCATTTTCTAACATAAAATCGAACACAACAAATTCACTGGCTGGATTTGGATATGCTTTAAAATTCGTTGTCGTTTTCAGTGTAACTGGACTAAAACTATCCGTCTGTATAGGGCTTGAAATAGGCGCGAGAGCGTATGTAACACCACTTGACAACACAACCCACGGCTGAAAAGGTACAAAACCTCCGCTGACAAATCCAGTGGCAATAATAAAGGCACTTTTACCTTTCGATGTGCTTAAGTTGAGGTCATATTGTCCAATAACAAAATTACTATTGTCACCACGTGTCATATTTACCCGATAAGTAGCATTGGCAGGTATACTTATATTATCACCAAATCGAGCGTATCGGACGCTATCGGCAACGATATTTGTGCCTATCGAAACATCTATTGATGGTAAATCTAAGGCACCATTGAAAAAATTGATATCTACATTGTTGGGATTTGAGGAGACTTCTCTTGCTGCTAAAGGGTCTGTAACAGCGATGCCGAAAGGTCTTTGAGTCGTTCCGAGTATGCCATGAGTCATAGCGATATACGTTTTTCCACTATCCAAACGGATTGGGAAATTAAGGATAACATCCCTTACAGAGGTTGAAGTTGAAGGTGCGATGCCAAAATTTAAGGTAATACCGCTTTGAACGGACATATAAGGTGTGGCTTTTCGGAAAGCAAAATTGTCTATGAATTTCTTACCATTGACGTAAATATCAATCGTATCTATGGGAGAATTGTGAATAAATTGAAGTCGAGTATTGAACCGTGTACCTGTTACTGGAAGGCTTTTGAGTGGAAAAGTACCACCATTGGATAAAGCTACCCATGTCTCGAAAAGCTCATTGGGATTTGTGGCACCGATAAAGCCTGTTGTAAATATGACGGCTGTTTTGCCCGCCCAGAATGACAAATTCAAATCATATTTTGCAAGTGTATTATTATTTTCTGTTGAAGGCGTAAGGTATAATGGAAGCGTAGAATTTGATGCAATTTGAATGTATTTCCCAAATTTTGCATAACCAATATTGTCAAAAACGATAGTCGAATCCGAGAGAAAATCAACCTCTGGGGCATTTTGAGACCCATGAAAGAAGCCGATACCCACATGGGTTGATGTACTGGCAGTATCCATTCCCATGTCATTTATAGCTATATTAAATGGCTTTTGGATACTACCCAAAGTACCATTCGTGCCTATAACATAACGTTTTCCAGGTTGTAATACAATTGGGAAATTGACTAAAGTATCGCTTACAGATTGGCTTGATGCCAAACCGACCCCCAGATTAATGGTAACTCCAGTGGGTAAATCCATAAAAGGGGTCGCTGTGCGAAATGCAAAATTGTCAAAAATTTTAGTGCCGTTGGCATAAAGGTCAACGGTAGCTGTAGGCGAATTGTGAATGATTTGGACGCGAACTGTTTGACCAAAGATACATGTTGAAAGCAGGAGCAAGCCTGCCATAAATGGGATACGTGCTTTCATGAGTGGATGTTTTGTTTATAATAATTTGTTTAAATAGGTAAGTGAGTGGTTCCAATTTTACAAATATATTTTTACATCAATGTAAAATAGTTGGATGCAAAATTTGATAGGAACAAAAATACTTATTTTTTTTAATTTAAAATATTAAAATAAAAATTAACATCCAGAGGATTTTAATAGATTCTATAAAAATTAACCGCCTTTTGCATCCATTACTGAGGGGGTATTTGGAAAGACAATATTGCGATAAAAAACATCAAAAGGCAATGGAGATACCCCCTCAGTATATTTTCTAATATTTTCTAAAAATCCATTCGCACACGCAAATTCACACGTCGCGAAGTCAAATAATTCGGAATGGCAAATTGAGTATTATAAATCGTTTTTATCCACGTTTTTGAGGCTTCATTGGCAACTGCCATCAAGTTGAAAACTTCCAAACTCATCCACGTTTGACGTGTAAATCGAAGGAAATGATTGGGTTTTCTGCTTTTCCATGCGTCATCATACATCAAAACAGAGAAACCTAAATCCACGCGATGATAGGGTTTTAAGCGATAAGTATTTCTAAAAACAATATTATTTCCCGGAAAACCGAAGGGTAAACCCGTACCAATCGTCGTATTTAGGTGCATCTTAAAATTCTTATTTTTAGGCAAATAGTCTTGAAAAAAGACAGAAAGCGTCATCAATTGGTCGGTAGGACGGGGTACATCGGCAATCGGTTTGCCTGTCGGGTCGCCGACATCACGCGCCCGGTGTTGTACGCCATCGAGTGATTCTCGGGCACGTAAGAGCGAAAGATTAATCCAGGACTCTGCACCGGGTACAAATTCACCATTGATACGCATATCCCAACCCATAACATAACCTGTCGCATTGTTTTCTCCTGCATATCTAATGCGTACATTATCAATGTCATACGTCACTAAATCCCATAATTTTTTATAATAAATTTCGGTAATAAGGCGGAACGGAATGCGGCGCAAATTGCCAATCGAAAAGTCATAAGTCAAACCTGCGACAACTTGTGCCGATTTTTGCGCCAATTCATTTGTATTGACAGTGCCATTAGGTCGGCGCATTTCGCGGTAAAAAGAGGGTTGATAATACAAGCCACCCGACAAGCGAAACGACACATCTTTTTCCCAATTCAAAGGTTTATAAGCCATTTGTACACGAGGTGTTACGAAAGCCTCTTTGTTCAAATCCCAATAGGCTGCCCGAACGCCCACAGTTGCTTGAAATTCACCAACCGAGTCTTTGCGCCACGTCAACTTATTTTGAACAAAAGCTGTAAAACGATTGGAAGTCAATGTGTTCTGCGTTTTGTAAACGTTTTTGACTAACAGTTTTGTTGTGTCAAAAGGCAGTGAATACAAAGCCGAATCCAAGCGTTCCCACTCATTTATTTTGTCTTCAATTTGTTCAGATTGATATTTTATGCCCCACTGTAGAAAATTTGTCTTTATTACTGAGGGGGTCTTTGTCTTCAACTGTATTTCATAACCACCTTTGTGTTCGATGTTTGTCACAGCAGCCCAGAGTGTATTACGGACGAATTGATGCTGCGTGCCTGTACCCAAAGTGGAGACAATATCACCTGCATTGTCTTTGTTGAGATTGGTTTCAATTTCGCCAATCAAGTAATCGCCTAAGATGTCAATGCCTTCAGTTTCACGCGTTTGAAAGCGCGAAGCGAGGAATTTCAAGAAAAAAGGATTCTTTTTGCGGTCGGGCAAATAGGTCAAAGACACACCGCCCATGCCGTTTGTAAATTGGTCGCGTTCTTGTCCCTCGAAGACAGTTCGCACACCTAAAGTAAAATTAATCAACCCAAAAGCCGATTCACGCGAGCGCGGAACGAAATTATAAACGCTTTGATTGAGATTCGCCAAAATGCCAATTTGCCATGCACGGCTCAAATCATAAGTCAAATATGCTTGAATATCGGCAAAATTTGGCACATATTCCCCCTTCAAATCCAAAGAACCCAACAGCAATTTTGTCGTTTTGTACCTTGCACCCACTAAATAACGGAAGCGACGATACCCCTCAGTACCATTGAGCTTTTTTGAGCCTTCGACGTGTGCCGAACCACCCAACAAGCTGCCTGCTACGGACATGCGAAAGGAATCGGGACGTTTATATTTAATGTCCAAAACAGAAGACATTTTATCGCCATATCGCGCTTCAAAACCACCTGATGAAAACGATAAATCACGCATCAAATCGGCATTTGCGAAAGTCAAACCTTCTTGTTGTCCTGCTCGAATGAGTTGTGGGCGATAGATTTCAAAATCGTTGACATAGACCAAATTTTCGTCGTAATTACCACCTCGCACCTGATATTGCGACGTTAATTCGCCACCAGAACCCGAATTTGTACCCAAAGCAATGTGTGGCAAAACGGATTCCAGGTTGCCTGTTGTGGTGGGTAACATCTTGAAATCTTTCACATCTTCGCGCACCATACCGTTGTCTTTCAAACGGCTGTCTTTGATGATAACTTCTTGTTGTGAAGTCGAATTGACAAGCGTAAAGTCTATGCGGCGTTGTGTTTCAGCGCGCATCGGTTCAAGGTTAATTTTGCCTTCTTTGAAACCCACGCGGCTGACTTGCAGCAAAACAGCCCGTCCTTCGGGTACTTTTATGGAGTATTCACCTGCGGCGTTTGTTTCGACGCTGCGGTTTGTTTCTTTAATAAAAACAATGGCAAATTCAATGGGTATATTTGTCCCTCCCTCAGTAACAGTACCAAAAACAGTGGCTGAATTTTGGGCTTGAAGTGAAAAATGAAAAGTAAAAAATAAAAAGAGCGTCAATATTTTTTTCATAAACCGTTGATTATCAATTCTCAAAGTAAATAATAAACGTCGTGGAAGTTTTAAACCTCGACGACGTTAGTTACGAACGTGCAAATTTATAAAAAAGATACGTTGTTACGGTTTTATAACGATTTTACTGAGGGGGTTCTTATTGAGCTACTAAGTAGTTACGCTTTGTGTTGTAATGAATTAAATATGCTTTTTTTTCAGGTTTGCCAAGAAAAGAACGCTGAATGAGGGACTCAACTAAATCTTGTTTTTGGCTAAATGGTAGCAATATCTTATCAATTCTGTTAGCAAACAATCCTATGCGCTGTCCAAATTCCGTAAAATCCACAATTGAAGGATGACCATTTTTTCTGTGTGTTGGCGACTTAAAGTTATCTTCAAACAGACCTTTTGACAGCGCAAAGTCAGTATCAGCAACGTGCAATTTAGTGTTTAGTAAGTCATAAGCAGGGGATAAAAGATAATCACCTGTGTTACTTTCAAGCAAAGAAAAATTTTTAAGATGGGCATCGCCATTAGAAAACAGAAAGTTAAAAACCACTAATTGGAAATATTTTTCAATTTCAACTTTCCAAGCTGGGACATATTTTTGAAAAAGCAGTCCCAAGGCTTCATAACTAAATGTATATTTGAAATCTGCGCCTGCATTGTCTTTACTTCTGCCTGCCAACGTTGCAAAATCTTCTTTCCCCCATTTTGTACCATCTGTTTTTACATCAAATCTTTTAGTTATGTAGGCAGGTGTCCCGTCTTTAAAAAAAATTAAAGTATTTTCGGCTGTTTGAATACCATAAACCTGCTTTGCTATTTGCATCGTCAGATGTTCGTTAGCAGGTACCATATTTGTTTTTTTTACATCACGAGGAATTGGTTTTAATATGTAAGTACCTTGTTCACCTACACGAGTAAGCCGAAGTATATTTTTTTCAAGGGTAAAACTCAATTTTTCTTGTACACCCGAAATAGAAATACGTTGGCGATTCTCAATAAATTGCTCGGCTATTGTTTCATCTTTTAACGGTGGGTTGTAGGATAAAATGGGGCTTACTTTTTTGCCGCTGAATAAACGCCTCAAACAAAGTGGGCTGTATGCCGTGTACCCCTCAGTTAAAGTGCCCGGGCAGACTTCAATTTTTAGAGTCATGTCATTCATATCATTCATTTTCTAAAGGTTTTACCGTAATTGCGCCAATAGTATCATATTGGGCTGTTGCCGATAATAAACTGAAATTATCATTTTCGTCAATTTGTAATTGTCTGCATTGCAATTGTTTATTAACACCTTCGCTCAGCATATTGAAGAAAAAAGGAAAAAGATAACTACTGTGAAATTCTTGTTGGGTTTTAGGCATCGTCAAACTTAGTGGTGGTTTTTCGTTGTCTTTAAACCAATCATTGTCATAACTAAAGACATAACTTTGACGACTTTCTTCTGTTAAAGTACCGACCAAAGTTTTATTACGATAAACAGCAACTTTTCTCATTATTAATTATTTAATTTTTTAATATTAATGTTCAGCTCTAAACCCAAAACTGTTAATATTTTTTCAACAACTTGCCATGACGGATTACTTTCACCACGTTCAATTTTATAAAGCGTATTAGCGCTCATATTTGCCAATTCTGCAAGATGTTCCTGCGTTATAGAAAGCATTTTACGCCTTTTTTTGATATTTTCGCCTAATTCTAAAATTCCCATTATATTGTGATTTTTGGCAAATTTATAATTAAATTCTCATTAAAAAAAACACAAAAACACATTATAATGTGAAAATTAAATATTTTTCATGCATGATTTTTTCAGACAATTTTTAAAACAAAAAATAAACTTCTACAACGCAATGACGAACGTGCAAATTTATAAAAAAGATACGTTGTTGCGGTTTTATAACGATTTTACTGAGGGGGATAATATACTCGGGGGTCAAATGTGATTTACAGCTAAAATTGTGTAGACCCATGATAATTTTGATTAAATTTAGGAGCACTTTTTCACCACATCCTTTAAAACCTGACCTTTATGAAAAGACAGATATTACTCGTTCTTCTAACCTGTTGTCATTACTGGTCTATACGAGCTGCCTACATCCTTTTACCGATGGACGTCGCGCAAAAAGATCATTTGAAAGCCTACGGTATCACTTATTGGGTGCTCTCCAAAGATGTTGAAGCGCATTGGCTTTTAAACTATCGCTGTGGCAGTTTTGCTTTTCCTCATAGTTTGGTTTTTGAGAAAGAATGCAAAACGCGCGGCGTGACATATGAGGTACTTTCCGATGCCCAATTCAAGGGCATACAACAAGAGATTCAAAATCCCGAAATCAATATGGAAGATATGAAACTCGAAGTTGCGCCCAAAATAGCCGTTTACACACCCGATGCCGATGCTAAAGGTAAAGGACTCAACAAGTGGGACGATGCCGTTTTGTTGGTTTTAAAATATGCCGAAATCCCGTTTGATATGATTTATGATAGAGATGTGTTGGAAGGTAATCTGTTGAAATACAATTGGTTGCACTTACATCATGAAGATTTCACGGGTCAACATGGTCGTATGTCTATGTGGCGCGGCGGTTCAAATGACTATGAAGAGCGTAAAAAGGAAGCCGAGATATTAGCTCTTTCATTTGGTTTTGCTAAAGTGTCGCAATGTAAATTAGCTGTTGCAAAAAAAATAAAAGAATTCGCTGTAGGTGGAGGCTTTATGTTCGCTATGTGTTCTGCCACAGAAAGTTTTGACGTCGCATTGGCAGCGGAAGGGACAGATATTTGCGCACCCATGTTTGACGGCGATGGCATTGACCCTGACGCACAAAGCAAGTTGGATTTTTCAAAAACCTTTGCTTTTCGAGATTTTCAAGTATTTACACAAATAGGCGGCATGGGATTTTCGACAATTGACAACAGTTTGAGACGTTCGCGCAATCCCCAAATTGATTATTTTTCGCTATTTGATTTTTCTGCTAAATGGGATCCTGTACCAACCATGTTGACCCAAAACCATACTAAAACGATTAAAGGGTTTATGGGGCAAACGACCTCTTTCAAAAAAATATATGTCAAACCCAATGTCTTAATTTTGGGTGATACCCAACCCTTGGGCGAAAACCGCTATATACACGGCGAAGTAGGTCAAGGTTTTTTCAGCTTTTATGGAGGGCATGACCCTGAAGACTATATGCACCGCCACACGGATCCCGATACAGATTTATCATTGCATCCCAATTCGCCAGGCTATCGTTTGATACTCAACAACATCCTTTTTCCTGCTGCTAAGCGGAAAAAACGGAAAACTTAAGTGCTGATATTGTCCTTTTTTGGGCAACTATTTAGGCTAACACGAATTACACGAATTAAAAGATTGATTAAGACTATTTTACGCTTTAAACCCATCAAATTTTTTAGTAAAAATTCGTGTAATTAGTGAAATTCGTGTTAGCCCAAATAGTTACTTTTTTTGAATGATTATAACAGCCCCCCTCAGTACTGCTGTGAGGCATCTAAGATATTTTTAATTATTCTAGCTTTTTTTTTGATGAATCTATATTTTCAAACTCAATCTGTTATAAATTTTAAAAAAATAATATGAAAAAGACTGTATTGACTGTTATCGCTTGTGCTTATGTTATTTTTCAAGTTCAAGCACAAAAACAAAAAGTGATTTTGGATTGTGATTTGGGTGATGATATTGATGATGCTTATGCTTTGGCTTTACTGTTATCGAGCACGGATAAGTTTGACATTTTGGGCATCACAACGTGTTATGGACGGACCAATGACCGCGCAGAAATGGCTTGTAAAATGTTGTATGAAACGGGTAACGAAAAGATTCCAGTTGCTGTGGGCAGAAATACGTCTAACACAGATGAGCGCGCTAATTGGTATGCAGAGCAGTTTTATTGGTCTAAAGGTTTTAATAAAGTAAAGCCAATTGCCCAACCTGCTGCCGATTTTATCATCGAACAATTGCACAAATTTCCGAATGACATCATCGTTTTTTCGGTCGGTCCTGTGACAAATATGAGTGATATTGTTAAAAAAGACCCAAAAGCATTGAGTTTAGCAAAACGCGTTGTCGCCATGTATGGCTCATTTTATATCGGCTACAATGGCGCGCCGACGATTGACCCCGAATGGAATGTCAAAGCAGATATTGAGGCAAGTAAACAGTTTGTTAATTGTGGTGCAAATATGATTTATGCGGGTTTAGACGTGACTACTTTCGTAAAATGGGATAAAAATCACCGCGAAATGATGCTCAACCGTCAATCACCTTTGACCAATATCCTGACGGGTTTGACCACGCTTTGGGGTTATGAGCGCACACCGACGCTTTTTGATGCTGTGGCAATTGGTTTTGTACTGTACCCAGAGTTGTTTAAAACCGAGAAAGTTTTTGTTTCTGTTGACGATAAAGGTTTTACGAGAATGGATAAAACCAAACCGCCGAATGCAGAAATAGCTGTATCAATCAACACAGATGCTTTTTTAAAGCAGCTTTTGAAAGCACTTTTGCTGCAAAATATGGAACGGTATTGATGATGTTGTTACGCCTTTTCAGCTACAATATAAACTTGGTGATCACCAAATACCCCCTCAGTATTTTAGGATTTTATGCAATCATCAACTCTCTGCCACAAACTTTGTTGTAGTTTTGCGGCGCATTTTGCGCAAAACACATTTTTAACAACTTACAGTTACGAAGTATGGCATTGATAAATATAAACCTCAAATCGGGGACAGTTGAAACAGAAAAAAACGACATTATTGTTGGCATTGACTTAGGCACGACAAATTCTCTTGTCGCTTACATGAAAGACGGGCAGCCTGTGTGTGTGGCTGATGAATCGGGAAAAAATACGCTTGTACCTTCTATTTTACACTTTACGACTGTTGACGAAGGAAATCCCGATGCTTTCGGGAAGGGGGGTATTTTGGTTGGCAATTCTGCCAAAAATAAATTGATAACGGATCCGCAAAACACCATTTATTCAGTCAAACGCTTGATGGGCAAGTCATATAAAGACGTGTCGGGCTTTGAAAATTACTTTGGTTATAAAATTATTGATGCACCTGATGACGAATCGTTGGTCAAAATACGTGTAGGCAACCGTTTTTATACACCTGTTGAGTTGTCAAGTTTTATTTTGAAAGAACTCAAAACACGTATTGAAACGACATTGGGGCAGCCAATTTCTAAGGCAGTTATCACCGTTCCTGCGTATTTTAATGATTCTCAACGTCAAGCGACCCGCGATGCAGGCAAATTAGCAGGGCTTGATGTGTTGCGGATTGTTAACGAACCAACGGCAGCAGCTTTGGCTTATGGTTTAGACCGACATACTGAGGGGGGTGAAACAGTCGCTGTTTTTGACCTTGGCGGTGGCACTTTTGATATTTCTATTTTACAAATTCAAGACGGTATTTTTGAAGTATTGTCAACACATGGCGATACCTTTTTAGGTGGTGATGACTTCGACCGCGTACTGATTGACTTTTGGTTGAAACAAAATAATATTCCTAATGAGTTGATTTTCAATGACAAAGAGTTTGGTCAAGCCCTTCGTTTGGCGGCTGAACAAGCCAAAAAGACGCTTTCTACTGAGGGGGCTTATGAAAGTCAAATTGAGAATCATACTTTCCGCATTACGAAACTTGAATTTGAGGTATTGATTACGTTATTGGTTGAACGAACGCTTGCATCTTGCAGAAAGGCTTTGGCTGATGCGAAAATGCAAACATCTGATATTCAATCTGTTGTAATGGTCGGTGGTTCGACACGCGTGCCGTTGGTGAAGGAAAGTGTCGCCGCATTTTTTGGCAAACCTGTTTTTGATAATATTAATCCAGATGAAGTTGTGGCATTGGGTGCAGCGATTCAAGCCGATGTGTTGGCGGGCAATCAACGTGATGTTTTGTTGATTGATATTACGCCTTTGTCATTGGGCATCGAAACTGTGGGCGGTTTGATGGACGTGATTATTGCCCGTAATTCTAAAATTCCAACAAAGGCAGCACGGCAATATACGACGAGTGTGGACGGTCAAAAAAACTTGAAAGTCGCTGTGTATCAGGGTGAACGGGATTTGGTGCAACACAATCGTAAATTAGGCGAGTTTGTACTGAGGGGTATCCCGCCGATGCCTGCAGGTTTGCCAAAGATAGATATTGCCTTTTACCTTGATGCAGACGGCATTTTGAGGGTAAAAGCGAAGGAATTGCGCTCGAATGTAGCGCAAGAGGTGACAATGAAGTCAAGTTATGGCTTGTCGGAGGAAGAAATGGCGTTGATGTTGATTGATTCTATCCAAAATGCAGAGTCTGATATGAAGGCGCGTGCCTTGCTCGAAGCCCGTAATGAAGCTAATAATGTCATTTTAGCGGCTGAAAAATTTATTGTTCAAAATGCTTCGATTTTATCCGAAGAAGAAGTAGACATGACAGAACAACTGACCGAACAACTTCGCGCAACAGTTGGTGGTGACGATAAAGATGCTATTAATATAGCTATGGCAGACTTGAATATTTATACTGAACCTTTGGCGCATCGGGCTTTGGATGCGAATATCATGGTGGCGATGAAGGGGCAGCAGCTTTGAGAGATTTTAATAGAACACAGATTTGACTGATTGCGCTGATTTTATACTGATTTTTTATTTTTTGCAGACATTAATTTCACGGATTACACGAATCTTGTTTTATTTTGATAAAAAAACGTGATTTAAAATGAAACTTACTATCCATGTTGAAGATGAAAAAGCTGATTTCTTTTTAGAATTACTTAGTCATTTAGACTTTGTAACAATCGAAGAAATAGATATTGAGGAAATGACAAATGCATATAGAGCCTTCCTTGATTATCGCCTTGCACATGGTCAAGCAAATCGGGATAAGGTTGTCTTGTGGAAGGATTTAAAGAAAAAGCTTGTTTCGGAATAATTCAGCAATTCTGCATAGGGCTTTTTTCTAACACACATAGTCACATAGAAAACATAGCTTTTATCATTGTTTTGTCTTAAAAAACTATGTTTTCTATGTAACTATGTGTTAGAAAAATAATTATGTGTTTTAAAAAAAATATATCCTAAGTATTTGATTTTCAGTTGTTTGTAACTTTCGTCAAGTTCATTTAAAAAACAATTCATCTTTATGAAAAACCATATTCTTCCTACTCTATTCACCTTAATTTTTGCTGCTTTCAGCAATCCTATTTTTTCACAAACGCCTAAAAAGGTCGATTTGAAAAACCTACACATATTAGTATACAGCAAAAACGGCAAAGGGTATGTGCATGACAACATACCTTCAGCAGTGGCGTGTGTCCAAAATTTGGGCAAAACACATGGTTTTAAAGTAGATACGACGTCAAATCCATCCATATTTACAAGGAAAAATTTAGAAAAATACAATTTAATGGTCTTTATGAGTACCAATAACGATGTATTCGACACTGATGAACAACGTTTGGTTTTTCGACAATATATCGAAGCGGGTGGGGGATTCGTCGGCATTCATTCTGTGGTTGGGACGGAACGGAATTGGAAATGGTTTAAGCAATTCATGGGTGCTTCGTTTTCATGGCACGCCAATTTTCAAAAATATACGGTCAAAATTATTGACAAACAGCACCCCTCAATAAAAGGACTGCCTGTGAACTGGGAACGAGAAGATGAATGTTACTTTGAAAAAGAGATGTATCCAGGCATTCATACATTTATGGTGCAAGATGTCGCAACCTTGAAAACAGATGAAAAAGGTACCGAAAATGTCAAAAAGAACATGGGTTCATTTGCGGATTATTATCCTGCCGCTTGGCATAACTTTTTTGATGGTGGTTTAGCTTGGGTAACGACTTTAGGACATGATAAAAAAGATTACAGTGAGCCTGTATATATGCGTCATATTCTTCAAGGCATTGAGTTTGTTGCTTCACATTGTTCTAAGAAAAAAGACTATACGAAGGCATATGCAAAACATCGGGATGATGACGTGAAGTAATTTTGCCTAAATATCTGTACGTCATTATTTTTTATAACTCATACTTTTCGAAAGTTCATCGACTTGGGGTTTTCCTTAAAGTCCAAAAAACGCTAAAAGCGTTCAACATTAACAGCCTCGATGTCTTGTTAATGTTGAACGCTTTTAGCATTTTTAAGCATAGGAAACAGTGTAAAGACCGATTTAACAAACAGATTTTCCTCCTTTTTTCATAAAATTTAAAAATGAAAAAGATATAAATATTAAAAAAAAAATTTTGGCAATGTTTTTGTCTTTCATATATAAAATATCCCCTTTTCAACTTCTATTTTATTGATATTTTCATTTTTACTCTTTACGATATTGAATTTAGCAAAACGATATTTTAGTTTTTTTACTTTTCAGCAATGTTTTGGCAAATATCAACGCATATTTATCTTTAATAAAGCTGTATCGTAATTATTTGAAACCGATTTTTTGAGAAACTTCACTTTTTTCCCTATGAGAAAAACTTTTACCGCTCTTCGGATGCTACTATTGGTAGCAAGCATTGGATTCGTGGGCTTATGCAGCGCAACAGCTTTCACATTTTTAAGTTCATGGGTCACGAGTTCTATACACGGAACGGCTTACCTTGATTGCAATCGCAATGGTATTAAAGAAAATACTGAAATTGGTTTTGGTAGTATGACGGTCACGTTGGCAGGGCTTTCTTCTGTGGGCAATAGGGTGACGCTGACAACCACCACAAATGCGTCCGGTCTGTACCAATTTGATGGTCTTGTTGCTGGAACATATACCATTCAGTTTGGCTTTCCAACAGGTACATCGGCATTGAGTTATTCACCGCTCAATACAGGCAGCCAAGTGGATACTTCGGGGCGCACAGCCCCCCTCAGTATAAACGGCACTTCTGATGTAAATGATGTAAATGCAGGCATAATTGACCAAACGGCACCCAAAATACGGTTTGCGAACCCCAATATCGCCCCTTACATAAGTGGCGATACCGTTGTTGTCGCGTGCGATAATTTACCGATAATGGATGCTTCTTGGGTAACGGTGACGGACAATTCAGGGCGCATCTTGGCTACTACTTTTGCTGATGTGGATTCTATATCAGGCACGTGTTCACGTGATGGTTATATCAAAATATTAAAATGTGTTTGGGCGGCTAGTGATGTCTGCGGCAACAGTAGTGCAGCAGCAATATACGTCAAAATCATTGATAACAAAGCACCAACTCTTGTAAATGTGCCCGTAAATATCACAGTAAAAACCGCTTCAGGCGAAGTAATTCCGACGCCACCTACGGTTACAGCTGCGGATAATTGCATAAACTCAGGTCTGTCCGTTATTTTTAGCGAAACAGAAACCAATAACCAATGTGGCAAAAATATAACACGTACATGGACAGCCGTTGACGATTGTGGTAATCAATCATCAGGGGTTCAGACGATTACGGTGGTTTCAGTTGCTACTTGTTTGAATGCTGCATCAGATACACTTTATATTGGTTTACCAGGTGGCACGGGTATTCAGACTTGCCTTGATTTGGGCGGCTTTGGTCGTTCAATACAAAATATTCAGTATTGCGGTACGGGTTCGCCGCTTCTCTCGGTTTCAGCTTTTGAGGGTTCTTGTATCAATGTAGCGGTCATTCAATCTTTATCACAATCTGCAACCGATACGTTTTGTATCCAAAATTGCCTTTTGGGTAGCGACTGTCGCACTATTGTGTTGATTTTCAATAGTGTTGCACGTTTCCTACCTTGTAATGTCATCAGTTCGCGTAATTTGGCGACCATCAATACAACTAATTGTGGTAATTCGGGTTGTTTTTGCTTGGCGGATAGCGTTGATATTAATGATTTAAGAAACAATTTTACGATTTCTGATAATAACATCGTCTATTCAGGTGGCTATACGGGTTGTAATTTTGATACGATTCATTCTTATACATATTTTACAGTGCCTGATATGGGGTCAAGAGGCCCTTATCGCCTTGATTATTGGCAAATTAACGGTATAGACCGTTCCATCGCTACATTCAATACGATTAAGCAACTTGTAGATTCTATGAATGTTTGGGATCCGGTGGGCAATTGGAAGATTGATTCCATTGTATTTGCTATTTCTGGCGGTTCGACGCGCAACACGTATGGTCAGATGAAAATCACACGCTTGTCGAATCGGGCATATGGTTTTTTAGAACTTAATTTGGGTATCATATCCAATGGTATCCAGATGTGTGGTACGGCAGGTCCTCACAGTATTATTTTTATGAATAATTCGAGTGGTTGCTCTGATACGATTACCGTTAGGCTCGCTTGCCTTGACTCAACGGCTGGTTTCAAACCTCATGCTGTTGATGATAAAGCGACGACAAGAAAAAATCGTCCGATTACGATTAACATATTAGCTAATGACACTCTTTATAGCAACTTAACGAGACCCCTCAGTATAATTGGCACTCCACGACGTGGAACGGCTTCTTTGTCCAGTAATCAAATTGTTTATACGCCATCTTTGGATTTTTGTGGCGGAAAAGACACTTTGAAATATGAAATTTGTAACGCCAATGGTTGCGATACGGCAGATGTTTTCATAACCATTAATTGTGATTCGATTTTGCTGTTAAAACCTAATGCAATTGACGATGTAGCAACCACAAAGAAAAATCAACCCCTTACTATTTCTGTATTGACCAACGATATTCTAAACGGTATTTTAACAGGTTCTGTTAGTATTGTGACTCAACCAAAACGCGGCAGTGGCATTGCATTTAATAACCAAATTATTTACACACCTAATCTTGACATATGTGGTGTAAAAGATACGTTGAGCTATGAAATTTGTAACGCGCAAGGTTGTGATACAGCGTCTATATTTATAACTGTGACGTGCGATAGTTTGATTTTGTTACAACCCGATGCAGTCAACGATTTAGATTCCACGCTTGTCAATACCACCAGAATAATCAATGTTTTGGCAAATGACACATTCAATGGTACATTGCTAGGTCCCCTCAGTATAACGACTGCACCGACCTATGGCACGTTGATTGTAAATGCCAACGGAACGCTTTCTTACAAACCGTTTGCAGGTTATTGTGGTGGCAACGATGTATTCAGTTATAAAATTTGCAACACCTTTGGCTGCGATTCAGCGACCGTAACCGTAAAGGTGATTTGCGACTCAACGGTTCTCAATAAGTTGCCTATTGCTTTCCCCGATGTCATGGTGACAACCAAAAATACACCACTTCGCATCATTATCTTAGCAAATGACAGCCTAAATGGACGATTGGACAGCATCAAAATTATCAGTTCTCCGCTTTTGGGCACAGCTATTTTAGGCAGCGATCATATCATTACTTATATACCTGACTCATGTGGGTTTACGGATTCCTTAATTTATAGAATTTGCAATCAAAACGGTTGTGATACAGCATTAGTAACGATAAAAGTAGCGTGTGGTTCAGTGATACTTCCGAAACCAGTCCCGGTTAACGATGCGACACAAACAGTCAAAAATCGTTCAGTTTTGATAAACGTCCTTGCCAATGATTTGCTATTCGCGGCAAGATTAGATACGATTTATATTGCCAAAAACCCAAGACGTGGCGTTGTTTTGGTGGAAGGGACTCAAATCCGTTATTTGCCTCAAACAGATTCATGCGCTTATCGAGATACATTCTCATACGTCATTTGTACTGTAAATGGTTGTGATACAGCGAATGTTTTTGTGAGTATCTTTTGTAGTGATGACAGTATTTTGAAACCTATTGCAGTTTTCGATACCGCTCGAACTAAAACAAATCAATTGCTAACTATAAACGTTACATCCAATGATACTTTGCGTGGGGCAGATACTTTCCGAATTATCCGAAACCCACAAAATGGTATAGCAGTGTTTGATGCACAAAGAATAATAATTTACACGCCAAGAACCGCATTTTGTGGGAATGATACTTTGATTTATGAAATATGTAACCGTATCGGATGTGATACCGCCCTTGTAACCATTAAAGTAGATTGTTTGCCACCTGTTGCGCTCGATGATTCGATAAAAACAAGGTACAATTTGAATGTGAACATACCAGTTGTCTTGAACGATACCTTGAATACTGCGGATTCTATTACGGTCTTTACAAAACCAACCAAAGGATTTGTAACTTTTATGACAGATAAAACAGCAATTTATACACCTAATTTTAATTTCTGTGGCAATGATTCATTCCAATATATCTTGTGCAATCGTTTTGGATGTGATACGGCTAAGGTCAGAATAAAGGTCAGTTGTGGTGATTCATTGCTTGTTTTCAACGCAATTTCACCTAATGGCGATGGCAAAAACGATGGTTTCTATCTGCGTGGCATCGAAAATTATCCAGACAATGAAGTCGTAATTTTCAATCGCTGGGGCAATGAAGTATATCGCAAAAAAGGGTATCGCAATGATGAAGCTTGGCAAGGTACTTGGAATAATCAGGCGTTACCTGATGGGACGTATTTCTATCAAATCTACCTCAATGACGCAAAATTTGAGAAATATACAGGCTATCTTCAGATTATGAAATAATAATAGGCGAATTTTACAAACTTACAATTCTTACAAACCTTACGGGCGCAGCGGTGAAAACCGGTGCGCTTTTTTTTTGCAAAAAAAATAGCTATCGGATATTTCAAAATATCCGATAGCTGTGAACCAATCATACAAATCTGCACTCAAGTTGAACAACGTCAAATATTTTAAACACTCCGAATAGAACCCAAACCACCGTCAACGCCAAAGATTTGTCCTGTTATCCAACTTGATTCATCGCCCATTAAAAACGCTGCCATCGCTGCCACATCTTCTGCTGTCCCATAACGTCCTATTGGATGCCGACGATTCGAAGCCTCCTTTTTCTCCGCGGTTGACAACAGGTTTTTTGCCAAAGGTGTATCCGTCAAGGACGGCGCAATTGCATTAACTCGAATCCTTTGCATTGCCCATTCTGCTGCCAATGCCCGTGTCAAACCCTCCACAGCGCCTTTTGCTGCTGCAATTGAAGCATGAAAACCCATGCCTGTTTGGACAGCAACAGTGCTAAACAGAACAACACTTGCTGTTTCTGCCCGTTTCAATTTTGGTAAAACAGCTTGCAAAACGCCTACTGCACCAAGCAAATTGACGTTTAAATCTTGTTGAAAATCATTGAGTGAGAGCCGATGAAAAGGCTTCAAATTGATGCTGCCAGGGCAGTAAGCAACCCCATGAAGACAATCGGGTAATGACGCAAAATCTTGAAAATCATTACTTTGCGCATCAAAAATGAGGTGAGATACTGAGGGGGTGTCGCTACTGTGCCGAGATGCTGTAAAAACATTTGCCCCTTGTGCCGTTAATTTTTCAGCCAAACTTTTACCAATGCCAGAGCTGGCACCAACAATCAAATAGTTTTTGTTATTCATAAAAAATCGTTTTTTACAACTAACAAAAAAGTGACTATCTGGTTGTAGCAAATATTAGTTTAAAGAGCTTTTATAGGAAAGCCGTTTATTCGTTTATAACTTCTTCTTCATCTTAAAATGAGGTATTGAAACCTCCTCAAACATATCACTTTCAACTTCATAATCTAATTTTTTATAAAAAGGCACAGCGGTATCACGTGCATTCAGTTCCATCACCTCATAGCCTTGCAATCGCGCCAATTGTTCGCTTTTTTCTACTAAAGACCGACCTATCCCTTTGCCTTGCACATCAGAATCTACAGCCACTTGACGCATTTTAATCACTGTTTTCGTCTTTGGAGTCAGCACCAAGCACCCCCTCAGTATCCAAGCCTCGTCGTAGGCTGCGAGATGAATATCCGTATATTCTTTCGCTAAATCTTCTGCCGTAAAGTCTAAATTCAAAGGCAAGCGCAATATTTTGTAGCGCAAATGTATTGTTTCGTCATATTCGGGTGTTGCAAATTCAACTTTTAAAATATTCATAGCCTAATAATTTTTGATTTTGTAATTCGTGCAATTCGTGTTAGAAAAATCCCTAAAATTCGTGTAATTCGTGTAATTCGTGTAATTCGTGTTAGAAAAAATTCATACAATTCGTGTTAGAAAAATCTTTTTTATTTATGTAAAACGACCTTTCTCATCGCAAAATCATTGTCTGTTTTTAAACAAATAAAATAAACACCCGCAGGTAAATTATCTGCTTGAAAAACAGCCGTGTAGCTGCCCGCCGATTGTGGTTGGTGCACTATTTTCACCACATTTCGACTATATAAGTCATTGACAGTCAATTGAATAACACTATTTTTAGTTATTTCATAATAAATCTGAACCGATTCGCTAAACGGATTTGGCGACACATCAAATTTCAAACCATTATGCGTCATATCGCTCGTCGCTGTGCCAATAATAACAGCCGAATTAGAAGTCTCACTTTCGTTTTGAAAACGGTCAAGTGACGTAACTAAATAGGTGTAACGCCGTCCAGTTTGCACATTCGTATCCGTAAAAGCCGTTGTATCCGTCGGCGTAATGAATCGAATGGCTCGTGCGTCTGACAAATTTATGGGCGTATAATCGTCAAAACGATACACAACAAATTGGCGCACCCTGTCCAATTCTTTTGTCGTTGCCGCTGGTTTTGTCCAAGTCAATTGCACATTTGAGGGGTTTCGAGTGGCTATCAACCCCGTTGGTACTGAGGGGAGTAAACTATCACGCCATTTCATCGTCGGCAACAAGGCTGGATATGCATACAAATTTGTTTTTAACGAATCTGTAAAACCCAACAAATTAGATTTCAACGACGTATGACTAAAATAAATACTACCAAAAACATTCGCATATTGCCGATTCAGACGCAGCTGTGTAGGCATTTGCGCCGCATTCCAATTGGCATCTGCATTGATTCTGTACGCGCCTTGACCTATATATATGTGTCTGCCGAACGCATTATCGTTCCACCAAGGCACTAAAACACTGTAATTCGCCACCGACAAACCGATATACCAATACAATTGCGGCGCAGCATAATCAAGCCAGCCCTCTTGCAACCACTTTCGGGAGTCTGCATACAAACTGTTATAGCTTTCCAAACCACCTGTCGCAGAGCCTAGCGGTTGCGCGGTCGTTTTATTTTGCCAAATACCAAAAGGCGAAATGCCAAATTTAACCCACGGCTTCACCGCTTTTATGGTATCTGAAATCATCTTGACAAACAAATCCACATTGTCACGCCGCCAATTATTCCGATTCACAAAACCCCGATTGTAGCGTATATACGTCGAATCATCGTTCAAAATCAAACCTGTTTGTGGATATGGATAAAAATAATCGTCGAAATGTACGCCGTCAATATCATAGCGTTTCACAACATCCAAAACGATAGAAGCCACATAATTCCGCACTTCGGGTATCGCAGGGTCTAAAATCCGCAAATTACCGTATGCCAAAAGCCATTCAGGGTGCCTGCGTGCTACATGATTTGAGTCCAAAACCGCCGTATTGATATTCGCTACCGCTCGATACGGATTGAACCACGCATGAAACTCCATGCCCCGTTTGCGACATTCCGAAATCATAAAATCCAAAGGGTCATACTGAGGGGAGCGTCCTTGTTGACCCGTCAACACATCTGACCATGGCTCAAAAAAACTCGGATAAAGGGCATCGCAATAACCTCGAATTTGCACAAAAACGGCATTCAAACCCGCTTGTTTTTGTAAATCCAATATCGCTATAAACTCCTGCTTTTGTGCCGCAACAGACAGTGTTCTACTGGAAGGCCAGTCAATATTTGACACCGTAGCGACCCATGCTGCCCGAAATTCCCGCTTTGGTGGCGTTTGAGCGAACAGTAGTTTTGCGCCGCATAAAAAAATGAGAAGTGTAAGTTTTTTATTCATGTATAATGCGTTTAAAACAAATAATAATACACATTTACGAAATTTTTTAGATACGAGCGTTGATTATAGTCAAGTATCGGATATTTTTAAAATATCCGATACTTATTGAGACGAAAAAATAACTAATCAACGCTCGAATGTATAAAATTTCCTAAATGTCAAATCCAATCGTTTATCAAAATGACCAATGACAATTATTGACTAATGACTGTTTATGACGAATGGTCTGCAATAATCACCCATTTTCCTTTGATTTTTTCAAAAACAAGCGAAAAATGACCGCCCACATCACCTTTTTCAGGACGCGTCAAATGCCATTTACCGACGACTAAGCTATGTTTTTTGCCCAAAGGTTTAATTTTCAATATGTCAAATTTCAGCGTTCCCATAGCCGCACGGTCAGGATAGCCTTTTTTGTAATTGTCCAAAGTCATTTGATAACCTTGTGTCATACCCGATTTGCCGATAAACATCAATGAATCGGACTGCCAATAACCGACCATAAATTGGTCAATATTGCCTTCATTCCATGCCAAAATTTGGATGTTGAGGACGCTCATAATGGCATCAGCGTCCTTGTTTGATTGCGCATTGAGTGTTAATGTCCAAAGGAAAAAACAAGTTAAAAATGTTAATTTTTTCATAATGCGTATTTTAGGCTGGAAGTTAAAACTCTTTTAGTTAATTAAAACATAAAACGCAAAATAGCAAGCAGCAATAAGCTATTTTTGAACGTAAGAATAATGTTTAAAAATAATTTCTAAACCTTAAAATCCAAACCTCATGCGTCTACTTTACATTTTATCTGCTTACTTTCTTTTGCTTTTTTCAACAAACTGCCATGCACAATTGACCAATGGAACGAAAACACTGGATGGTTATGGAACTATAAATGGCTATTTATCCAAATATAAAACTTTGAAATCACCCACTTCAACCCAGTTTAGTCGTACAATCAGTTTGGGCTTCACACCGACTTATGCCGTGTTCAAAAATAATTTTCTCTTGGGAGCTTCCGTCGGTAATGGATTATCCGCATTCAAATACAAAATTGAAAATGCAAATTTTAGCCAAGGCAATGTCTACATCAATTACAACTTCAATATCAATCCTTTTGTGCGATATTACCTCCAAAACAAAAGTACGTACGCTTATTTTGCTTTTGCTGATGTCGCTTATTTTGGCACATTGTCAAATCGAAAATTGGCGATTGGCAATACATCTGTTTATGCCTACAATGAAGATTATTTTAGTTGGCGCGTCGGCTTCGGTGGTCATAAAGTATTGAACAAGAATTTTGTTGCCGAAGGCACACTTTTCTATGAAAACAGTAAAAACGTTGGCTTTTCAACAAGTTTACGCCATTTTTATACGTCTTTTGATAAAAAAAATCAAGACGCACCCCCTCAGTATATTGCCAAAAATAGATGGCAAGTGGCTGCTTCATTCAGCGCTAACAACAATTTTAAGGACAAAAGTAATAGTGTCTCATTGAATCTTTTGGCAGCTAAAATGCTCAACAATCATTTTATGGTGGGCAGCAGTATCAGTCTTTATGTGTCGGGTTTCACACATAATGTTTACACAGGTTTTGGCTTTTCTGGCTTCGCACGGTATTATGCGCCCCTCTCGAACCGTTTGTTCATTTATCCGTATATGGGAGCTAATCTTGCTTTGAGTTCTAATGATTTTGTTGTCCTAAATTTTAATAGAGGCATTGGTTTTCAATACTTTTTGACGAAAAACTTGGCTTTAACCTGTACCTCAAATGGTAATTTCAACCATCGTAACAATGGTGACATTTTACGAACAACAGCTGATGGTGTGCTCGACTTTGGTTTTAGCTATTTTGTCAAATAACTTCTAAGGAGTGAATCCATGGGTTTTAACACTTGTTAAAGTTTGGAATATCGGCAATGGACATTCCGGGTCTGCGTTTTAGTTTTAGACAGATGATTAAACCTTATTATCCATTTTTTTTAAATCCAAACTTTATGAAGTATTATTTTAGACCACCCAAATGGCTATTTACCTTGTCTCTTATTATTCTTGCCGTCCAACTTATTGGTCAAAACACTAAAAATTCTAAACCCTTTTACCGCTACGCTTTTAAAGCCTATTTGACAGTTTTGCATGAAGAAAGAACAGAAATATTTCCCGTTTATGGAGGACGACAATCTACGACAACCCGAAAAAGAACTGATATTTTACCGACTATTGGCTTTTCAAAACTAAAAAAAAACGGTGCTTTCTATGAATTCGGTTTGACACGTTTAAATTTTCAGCGTAATGATGATGTAACATATAATCAACTTTTATACACTCTTGATTCATTAGGCAATCCAATACCTGTCTCGGGCTGGCTTACAGGATTTAATTTCATTTTTTAATAAAATAATTGATAATCAACACTTAAAATACTAAGAAAATTTTAAATATTTGACTGATAGAAAAATTTTATTTCGGAAATAAACATTTTTTTTGTAATAAAAATGAAAATGCCTTATGTTTGAATACATAAGGCATTTTTTATTTTGTTTAATATTTTTACAAAAAATATTAAACAAAATAAAAAAATGGGTGTTTTAGTTTGTGTTTCAATAAATAATAAACTTACAATTTTGAAGAAAAAAGTTATAGTCATAGGTGCTGGTTTTTCGGGTTTATCTGCCGCGACACATCTTTCGGCAAAGGGTTTTGAGGTGACCATTTTGGAAAAAAATACCGTTCCGGGTGGACGTGCAAGGCTGTTTCAAGCCGCCATTACTGAGGGGGTGTTCAGTTTCGATATGGGACCGAGTTGGTACTGGATGCCCGATATTTTTGACCAATATTTCGCCGATTTTGGAAAAAAACGGTCTGATTACTACGATTTGATACGACTTGACCCTTCTTATACAGTGACTTTTGAAGATGGCGACACGATGCATTTACCTGCGAAAATGGCAGATTTGGAAGCTCTTTTTGAAAAATATGAAGTAGGTAGTGCCGTCAAATTGCGCAAATTTTTGGCAGAAGCCAAATACAAATATGATGTCGGTGTGGGCGAATTTGTTCAAAAACCAGCTCATTCTATCATGGAATTTGCCGATTTACGCGTATTGAAAAGTATGTTTAAGCTCGAAATGCTTACATCTTTATCATCAGCAGTTAGGAAATTGTTTAAAAATGAGAAATTAATTCAACTTTTAGAGTTTCCCGTCTTGTTTTTAGGGGCAACACCACAAAAAACGCCCGCGCTTTATTCCATGATGAATTATGCCGATATGTCCCTCGGTACGTGGTATCCAAAAGGTGGGATGTTTGAAATCGTGAAAGCCATGGTAAAATTGGCGGAAGAACAAGGTGTGAAAATCCGATTGGGGCAAGAAGTTCGTAAACTAATAGTAGAGGGTGGTCAAATTACAAAGGTTGTCACACAAAATGCTGAATATGAAGCCGATATAGTTGTAGGCTCTGCCGATTATTATCATGTAGAACAAGTGCTTTTGAGTCGGGAAAATCGCCAATATACTGAGGGGTATTGGCAAAGCCGAACGATGGCACCGTCCAGTTTTTTATATTATTTGGGTATCAATAAGCGATTGAAAAACTTAGAACACCATAATTTATTTTTTGATGCAGACTTCAATCAACATGCCGTAGAGATATATGAAACGCCAAAATTGCCGACAAAGCCTTTGTTTTATGTATCCATGCCTTCAAAAACAGACCCCTCAGTAGCCCCAGAAAATTGTGAAAATTTGTTTGTTTTGATACCGACGGCACCTGATTTGAATGACGATTCAGAGGAAACGCGAGAACACTATTTCAACTTAGTGATGGCGCGTTTGGAGCATTGGACGGGTCAAGATATTCGTTCGCACGTCATTTTCAAGCGCACTTATGCCCATTCGGATTTTAAAAATGATTACCATGCTTTCAAAGGCAATGCTTACGGCTTAGCGAATACCCTGCTGCAAACCGCCTTTTTAAAGCCTAAAATGAAGTCGAAAAAGGTCAAAAACCTATGGTATACGGGGCAATTAACAACACCTGGTCCAGGCGTTCCACCGTCTTTGATTTCTGGAAAAGTTGTTGCAGAAGACATTTTTAAGAAGTTTTAATATTATAAGCTACTTGTAGTCAATGACTTATGGTATTTGATAGATAGATTGATTTTAATTAAAACATACAGTCAAACAAATCTTACAAATTAGTTTTAATCTGTGCTAATAATTGCTCAAAGACATTATGAATCAATTCAGCCTATACAGCAAAGTCTGTCAAGAATGCAGTGAACACATTACTAAACGTTACTCTACCTCGTTTTCATTAGGCATTCGTGCCTTCGATGCTCAGTTACGTATACCTATTTATGCTATTTATGGCTTTGTGCGCTTCGCCGACGAAATTGTTGATACGTTCCACGATTTCGATAAAGATACCCTATTTCGGCGCTTCCGAGAGGAAACTTATCTAGCTATCGCTGAGCGCATTTCTTTAAACCCCGTCTTGCAATCGTTTCAGGAAGTGGTACATAAATACAGCATCGAAAGAGAATTAATTGACTCTTTTTTGGACTCAATGGCGATGGATTTGCACTTTTCGAAGTATCATGATGCGTTGTACAAGCAATACATTTACGGCTCGGCAGAAGTGGTGGGGTTGATGTGTTTGAGGGTTTTTACTAAGGGGGATGATGTTGAATATCAACAGCTTAAGCATGGAGCTTGTGCTTTAGGTTCTGCATTTCAGAAGATAAATTTCTTGCGTGATATGAAAAGTGATTTTGATGAACGGGGACGAGTTTATTTTCCTGGTGTTGATTTTCAGAATTTTGACAACCAACAAAAACGGTTGATAGAAGCGGACATAAAAGCCGATTTTGATGCGGGTTATGCAGGGATTTTGCTGTTACCGAAGTCCGCTCGTTTTGGTGTTTATTTGGCGTATATTTATTATATTAATCTTTTTGAAAAAATTAAAAAAGCACATGCAGAGCGTGTTCAACGTGAGCGCATTCGAGTGAGTGACAGGCGGAAAGTTTATTTACTGTGTAGTTCTGCTTTGAGGAGTAGTTTCAATATGTTATGAGACAATTGTAGGTAACGGTTCAGATTTTAAGTACCTTTTTTGTAAAAAAATCCGACATGAATAACGCGGACGAGTAATATTGTATTATGTCGAATACCCCTCAGGGGGGTGAATGGACGATTATTTTCAACACCGTTGTAAAACAATGGGGTACATTTAAATATGATGCGTCAAAAGATGCCCTCCGCGTCATAGTCAAATCCCAAAAATCAGATGAGATGACTGAACGAATGACTTTTGACATTAAAGGAAATAAGGTTCATTTGAAGTGGGCAAATTTAGGTGTGGCTTTCAAAGTGAAGTAAAAAAACGCTTAAATCGTTCAACAAGAATAGCTCCGAATGTATTTCGGGGCTATTTTTATTTAAGCTCTTCGGTCTTTAAGTCTAATAAAATGTATGGATAATGGACAGAATTCAAAATTTGACGTAAATTATTCACCTTTCAAGGCATAACTCTACCATTGTCCTTGCTCATTTTCTGAAATATTGAGGGTATATTTTCGCTCATAAATCTGATTCAAAAGGGCAATACGCCTTTTTACTAAATTTAATCCCATCGAATTATGCTCTACATTGTTTTTTTCCCTGCTAACGACCTTGAGCGACCATGAGTAATGGAAGGCAAAAACAAAGTAATATGAAAAAGGTGTGTCGCAATGTCGTTTTGTTTTTGGTAAAATTAACCAATGAAATTTTTTGAAACCAAGTTTAACACAACCATTTAAAATTAAATGTAAGATTGAGTGATTATGGTTTAATTTTTGATATATGTATTTAAGTGAATTATTTTTTATCATTTTTCTTAAAATTTTGATAATCAATCATTTATTAAAACCGATAATTCAATTAATAGGTCTTATTGACTCAAAAACGATTTTCTTAATGAAAAAAATTATTCTTCTTCTCCTTATACTGAGGGGGGCAATTTCAGGCGATGCGCAGTGTATTTCTGGTAATTGCAACAACGGAACGGGCACAGCCATCATTCAAAAAAAGGGTGGTATTCGTTTCAGTGGTCAATTTTTGAATCGAAAACCCCATGGTCAAGGTACGGCTCAATATCCTGACGGCACACATTACGAAGGCGCTTGGCTCAATGGCACGATGGACGGTATCGGCACTTTGGTGCTCAATGATGGCACGATACTGAGTGGTGTTTGGCGCAACAGCCGATTCTTAGGCAACGACCCTGCTTTGACCCGCGATGGGATATTGGCGACGGCAAATACTACTACCGAGAGCATTAAAATGATAAATTTGCCTGACAGCCGCATATCAGAAGATGGATTCAGAAGCTCGCCATCTTTGATAAAAATAACAGAAACATCACAACAAAATGTAGTTGGGCGAACGGATGCTTTTGCTGAAAATGCAGACTTAGACACGCCGACGGGCAAAATTCAAAATATTAACAGAAACATGAATACCAGCTTTTCGCCAATTTCAAAAGTCTGGGCATTGGCAGTGGGGGTATCAAACTACGATATGCCTAATATTTTGACATTAAAGTATCCCCACAGCGATGCTTTTCGGATGTATGCATTTTGGAAAAGTCCTGAAGGCGGGTCGCTGGACGATAAACATTCACAAGTGTTAGTCAATGACCAAGCCACGAAAAAAGGCATCATTGATTCTATGCGTCAGATGTTTAGCCAAGCGAGTGAACATGATTTGGTGACGTTTTTTTATTCGGGACATGGACTCAAAGGAGCATTTCTACCCACTGATTATGATGGTAGTAATGTACGCCTTTTCCATAGTGAAGTCAATGATTTGATGGCTTCGTGCCCTGCCCAATATAAATTGGTTATTGCTGACGCATGCAATTCAGGTAGTTATTTAGCCTCAAAATCAGTTAATAATGATGTCTTTAAAAGTTCACAACAAGACATCCAAGATGCTTTTTTCCGTGAATTGAATCGTGCAAGCCCAGGGACGGCATTCATATTGTCGTCACAAGCGGATGAGGAGTCGCTTGAAGTATCAACATTGCATCAGAGCATTTTTAGCTATTTTGTACTGAGGGGTATGAAAGGTGACGCCAATGCCAATGGGGACGAAGTTGTTACAGTACAAGAATTATTCGATTTTGTATATCGTCAAGTCACCGCTTATGCTTTAAGTTTAGGAAAGATACAAACGCCAGTCATAAAAGGAAATTATGACCCGAATATGCCTGTGGCAATGGTTCGTAAAAACTAAGAAATTAATGGATAATGGATAGCGGATAATGGATAATGTTAAAATTTTCCATTTTCCACTTTCCATTTTCCACTTTCAATTATCCAATAGCTAAAAAGGCATTCCCTAAATGGTCTATAATATCGCTCGCTAACAATGCTTCTTGCCCAGTTTTTTTAGCACCTAAATCGCCTGCCAAGCCATGTAGATAAACGCCCAATATCGCTGCTATTGTAGGTTTGTATCCTTGCGCAAGTAAACCAGTAATAAAGCCCGTCAAAACATCGCCACTTCCAGCCGTTGCCATACCCGCATTGCCGGTCGAATTAAAATAACAGACCCCCTCAGTATCCGCTATGACTGTATGCGCCCCTTTCAGTAAAATATTGATTTTCAAAAGCTTAGCTTTGTTTTTCAACAACGTTAAACGGTCAAAATCATTATTGGCTTTGCCAAATAACCGTTCAAACTCCTTTGGATGCGGTGTTAAAATTGAATTTTGAGGAATTAAATCCAACCATTCTGGATTTTGTGAAAGGATATTTAATGCATCGGCATCTAACACAACAGGATGTTTCGATTGTTCTAAATACCCGCGTAGGACAGTGGCGGTATTCTCTCGTTTTCCGATACCGCAGCCTATGCCAATTGCTGAATAGTGTTGACAATCAATGACTTGTGATAATTCTGTTTCATTTTCATCTGCTATGACAATGGCTTCGGGTAGCGATATTTGCAATATCAGCCGATTATATTTAGGTGTTTGTACCGTCAATAAGCCAACGCCTGAGCGCATACAAGCCCGAGATGCTAAAACTGCTGCTCCTGCCATGCCACTGCTGCCTACCACTAATAGCGCATGGCCATAAGTGCCTTTGTGGTCAAATTTTTTGCGTTTTTGTAGGAGTGGTTGAATAAAATCAGGTGTAACAAATACGTGTTGTTCATCTATTTTGTCTAAAAATGCGGGGTGCAAGCCTATGGTTTTATATTCAAAATGGTGAACGAATTGTCCATTCTCAGGTAATAAAAAAGCCAATTTAGGTATTTCGAAAGATAGGACGCGTGTAGCTTTAAGTACATTTCCTCCCTCCGTATGTTTATCCGAAAACAAGCCTGATGGAATATCGACTGACACTATCTCTGCTTGAGATTGATTCAAATAGTCAAAAAATGAAGCCCAATAACCAGTAACAGGTCTTGTCAGCCCACTACCCAAAATGGCATCAATAAGGATTGCATTGTTAGGTATAGTGCAAAAAGGATTTTCTTCTAAAATATACCCCCTCAGTATAGAAGCATCTAAATCTTGAATTTTAACTAAGTTTTTTACAAAATCAGCTGTTTCATTTTTTGATATTCGACAAATATAAACGCTGACATCATACCGCAAGTAATACAAAAAGCGGGCTATTGCCAATCCATCACCCCCATTATTACCCGTTCCACAAAAGATAAGTAGAGGTCGTTGCGTATCATAAATCGTTAAAAACCAATTTGTAAATACATAAGACGCTCGTTCCATCAAGTTATAGGATGAAATCGGTTCGTTTTGAATGGTAAAAGAATCCCAGTCACGAATTTGGTCTGCCGATAAAAGTGTCATTGTAGTAGTTTATTGAATAAAAAACAAATATACAAACAGCGAGTAACGAATAACAAATTCTGAATAAAGAGCCAAAAGAAAGCCCGCTTGTTTGTGACAAGCGGGCGAATCGGTATGTGGGATTATAATCTGTCAGGCGGGAAGCCGAGCAAATTATGTTATTGTAAATGT
>JAYTUQ010000413.1:0-4118 GCA_043744455.1 Saprospiraceae bacterium
TAAAAAAGGGACAATCGCCAAACCACTGCCAAAGACAAATGCGCCTGCTTTGGCAAAAAATATAGCGATTTGCCACAAGGTATTTTCATTCGTTGACCATAGAATGGTGGGAATAAACAGCAATAGTGAACTAGCTTTTGGGTTTTTCATCCACGCAGGTGGTGCTTTGATGAACATATACAAGAACCCCGCGACGAGAAAGGTTAAAATGTCTTCATTTTGTGTAATGACCGTCATCAAAAGCCCTGCGGCGTATAACAACCACAACAACCAATGCTGTTTGAATGATGTCAGATTGAGTTTTCCTATTGATTTTGTCGTCAATTTATAGGAACTAATGGCAATAATGCCAATGACTGCTGCACCGACACCATAAAAAATGGCTTGCATCCAGTTCAGACCACCATATTCTTTGTAGGCGATGCCCAATACTAAAACCATCAAAAACGAAGGCAATACAAACGCAAAACCGACCAAAGTTGCCCCTAAAACGCCATAATGAACAAAACCCAAATAAATGCCTAACTGTGCCGCCATGGGTCCCGGGGACAGCTGCGACAAAGCCATGCCTTCCTTATAGTCGTCTTCGGTGAACCAATGCCGCTTTTCAACCAAATCGGTGTGCATGTACCCAACCAAAGCCACAGGTCCGCCAAAACCCGCATAGCCTAAGTACAAAAAGTATTTGACGATAGCCCAAAGGCTGTAAGATGGGTATTTGTCCTGTTCCATTTGTTTTATATGATTTTGTTAATTTGTGCATATTGCAACAACAAAATGGTTTTAGCGTCTTTGATTTCTCCTGTTTTCACCATCTCGTTGGCTTTTGCAAAAGGCAGTTCCAAAACATCAATATCTTCTTCTTCGTGTTCCAAACCACCCCCCTCAGTAATTTTCTGTTCTTTGCTGTATTCAGCCACAAATAAGTGGAGAATTTCAGTCACAGAACCAGGCGACATATAAACTTCAAAAACCTTATGTATGTCAGAAACGATGTAGCCCGTTTCTTCCTCCGTTTCCCGACGAATGCAGTCTTCGGGATTATCGGCATCTAACAAACCCGCACAGGCTTCTATCATCATGCCCGTGTCGTTGCCATTGATATAGGTCGGCATACGAAATTGACTGGTCAAAATGACGGTTTTTTGTGCTTTGTTGTACAACAGAATGGCTGCACCATTTCCCCTATCGTAAGCCTCGCGTTGTTGGGTTTCCCAAACACCGTTTTTATTTTGGTATTCATAAATGATTTTGCGGAGTGTGTACCAATTATTGGACAATATTTCTTTTTGGACGTTTCTAACTCTTGGATTCATAAAATTTATGTTTTTAAATTCAGCGGCAAAATACAGAACAGTTTAATAACTTTGCATAAAATAATGAATTATGAGAATAGATCCAGAATATGGTGCAGTCGGAGCTTTTTTTGCAGACAAACCAGTGTATTCAATAGGTATTTATCAACGTGGCTATGCGTGGGAAAAAGAAGAAATAGATGATTTTCTAAAAGATTTAGAATCCGTATTCAAGGCTCGAAAAATCAGCAGCCCCAAAAATCATTTTCTGGGTAGCATCGTGACCGTACAATATCAACTGACGGGTGTTATTGGTAAATTCAGACATGAATTAGTTGATGGTCAACAACGCGCCACAACTGTCGTCCTCTTAGCATCTGCTATTTGTGAACATTATAAAAACATTATAGTTATTTGCACCAACAATGGTGATACCAATAATAAAGAAATCGCTGAAAGCCGATTAAATACCCTTTCCAATCGTTTTATTGAATTTAAACAAGAAGTAAATCGTCGGTTTTCTGACCAGCCCGTGTTGACTTTATCAAGAGCGGACAACGATTTCTTTGTTGCCTTAATAAGAGGTCATAACCCTAACGCAACTGAACGGGACTCGCATAAACGCCTTAAAAGTGCTTATAAAAACATAAAAGACCGAATTAAAAGTTTAGCTGAAGATAGAGATATAACTATTTATCTTGATAATCTCGAAATTCTTGTTCAGAATATAGACGGTGATTTCTCTTTGTTAAGAATCATCACGCACAATCAATCTGAAGCTTACTCTTTATTTCAAGTTTTAAATGATAGAGGTAAAAGTTTAACAGAGGGTGATTTGCTGAGAGCAAAAACCTTAGAAATGTTGGAGGGATACCAAACTCAACAAACCGCCGTCGAACAATTCTGGGATGATATTCTAAAAGATAAAACCAACCAAACGGAGAATTACCTACGATGGATTTTTGCATCATATAAAAGTAGAAGACCTGGAACGAATACACTTTTTGATGATTTCCTTGCCGCATTTTACCCCGATAGCCAATTAAACAGTTTATCTTCTACACAGGCAGATAACGTGTTTTTGACAACCCAAACCATTAAATCCGAGATTGCTCTTGCTCGAAAACTGGAAATTGGTGAATGGATTTATCCTATTAATCAACCTATCACAGCTTGGGATAGGAACAGATTATCGTTATTGATGCGCGAACTTCAAAACAATAACTGTATGCCTTTGCTCTTAGCTGCTGCGAAACTTGACCACAGAAAGTTTGCGGATATTGTTAGTTTAGTGGAACGCATGATGTTTCGATATACAATTATTTGTGGACAACATCATTCTGCACTTACAGATATTTATGAAAGTGAGGCCGTTGAAATACGAAGAAATACGGGCGGATACACACTTAGTCGTCTTAAAACAAAATTGCAGAATTTACTCAATACAAAAGCAGATGACCGTTTGTTTCGAGCCTCTTTAGATTCATTAATTTATAAAAAAAATGGCGGCAGTAATAAACCATTAAAATATTTTTTGATAACCCTTGAAGACTATTGGCGATGGTATAATGAAGATGGTGCCGTTGGCGAACCTGTTTGTAAAGACAAATCACATATTTTTCATTTTGCTGATACAACAATAGAACATATCTACCCTTTTTCAGCTTCTGGTACTACCCTTGATGCGAGTGCTGATGAATTGAAAAATACGATTGGCAACTTAACGATATTAGGCGCGGATGACAATGTGACTAATGCGAATGACAATTTTATCGCTAAACGCCCTATACTCCAAGCTTCTTCTGCTCACATGAATCATGAAATTGCTAACGAGACTTCATGGGATAGGATAAAGATGTTGGAAAGGACTGAAAGACTAAAAGATAGAGCTGTTAAAATTTTTAAAATGGTTTAATATTTCTTTCAAGTATAACCCTTAAATAAAAAAACGTTTTTCAAGTAGGAATAGTTTGAAAAACGTTTTTTTGTATTTACCTGAGTAACTCACTTCATTTTTATCACTTCTGAACCTGCCAACAAATACGCACCTGCGCCAAACACCTCAAAGCTTTCTGCACTGAAATTGCGACGCGGGTCTGCACCAATCGGTTGCACCCAACCATATCTGCCTTCAGGAGAAACGAGCGTATTGATGCCTTTCCAAGCCTTTTTTAGGGATGGGGTATATTTAGCTTTGTCCAAAAGACCTTTGTTAATGCCCCAAGCCATCGCATAACAATAAAATCCTGAACCACTGCCCTCTCCGCCTGGATAAGCCATAGGATCGAGCAAACTGGCGCGCCACAGTCCATCAGCTTGTTGCAGCGTTAGGATTTTTGCCATCATGTCCTTGAAAAGTTGCTCATAAAATGGGCGTTTAGGATATTTGAGCGGTAATTCATTCAATAAACGGACTAAACCTGCCACGACCCAACCATTGCCCCGACTCCAAAAAACCTTTTGACCATTGCCTTCGTGCAAGCCTTCACCTTGAGCATTGAGTAAATATCTGTCGTCACGGTAGAAAAGGTGGTCGTTTTTGTCGTACAGTAAGTCATAACATTGCTGAAAAAGCGAGTCATTGAGGCTCAAATACTGAGGGGTCTTCAATGTCTTGCTTAACTTCGCCAAAGTGGGTGGCGCCATAAACAAAGCGTCGCACCACCACCATGTGATGCCGTGTTTGGTGGCTTCATTGCCTTTTGTAGTCATCAATTTAGTGACAGAATCGAGGGTCGCTTGAATCATCCGTTTGTCTTTTTTCAAACGATACAAGTCAATATAGGTTTGAGAAACAGCAATATCATCGGCGTGGTCAAAACG
>JAYTUQ010000414.1:0-48244 GCA_043744455.1 Saprospiraceae bacterium
GGAAAATGGAAAATGGAAAATGGAAAATGGAAAATGGAAAATGGAAAATGGAAAATGGAAAATGGAAAATGGAAAATGGAAAATGGAAAATGGATAATGCGTAACACATTATCCGCTATCCATTTTACATTATCCATTATCTATGTTTTTCTATGTTTTTTCTTAGCGGCAGGGAATAAAATATTGTTCAAAATAAGGCGATAGCCAGGCGATTGTGGGTGAAGACTCAAATCAGTTTCGGGATCTTCGACATAATGCCGATAATCTTCGGGGTCATGACCGCCGTAGAAAGTAAAAAAACCTTGACCAAGCACGCCATGTAAATAACGTACCTCATTATAAGGTTTGTTTTCACCAAGCGTTAATACATCGTCCTTAATATTTTTTTTCACAAAAGCTGTCGTCTGACCCATAAAACCTTTGACTGTTCGGGTATGGCATTGTGTCAACATGGCAGGAATAGGGTCATATTTTGCTGAAAAATCGAACAACGTGAAATAATCTGTTTCAGGTGAAGCGGGGCGACCATAGTTGTTGTCGATACTTGAAAACTCATACTCCATGGGGTCACGTACCAATTGAAAGTTTTTAAAAGCAAAAGTCTTTGAAAAATCCATTTTCTCTTGTGCATTCGGGTCGGCAGGATCTCCGTCATACATGGCTGCGCAAATATCTACGCCTTCGGCAGCAAGTGCAATATCGTAACTGTCAGTAGCTGAACACATAGCAAACATGAAGCCCCCACCGACAACAAAATCCTTAATGCGTTTTACAACAGCCAATTTACACTGTGAAACCTTTGTAAAACCAAGAGATTTCGACAATTCTTCGGCGCGTCGTTGGTTGTCGCGATACCAGGGCGCATGTCCATAATTCCGATAAAATTTGCCATATTGACCCGTAAAATCCTCATGATGGAGGTGCAGCCAATCGTAAAGTGCTAATTTACCGTCTACAACTTCGCGATCATAAACGACATCGTAAGGGATTTCAGCATAAGTCAAAACCATCGTTACGGCATCGTCCCAAGGCTGAACTTTGTTGCCTTTGGCATCTACATCGGGTGTATAAACGGCAATTTTAGGCGCAACTTCGAGTTTGATGTCGTCCATATTGACTTCTGGGTTTGCAATTTCACGCTGAATACCTGCAAATTGAGCATCACTCAATACTTCGTAAGTGACGTTGCGGGCTTTACATTCTTTTTCAAAACCCAACTGATGTGGAAATGCGAAGCTGCCGCCGCGATAATTCAAAAGCCAATGCGCTTCTATACTTTTGGCAAGCACCATATAAGTAATGCCATAAGCTTTGAGATGTTCTTTTTGCTTCAAATCCATGGGCAATAAAATCATACTGGCGTGTATTTGAGCAAAGCATAAAAGGACAAAAACGGTGGAAAGGATTATTTTTTTCATCTTAAAAGAATATTATTAGTGAAAATATGGTGCTAAAGTTCCATCAAGCCAAGGCATGACTGAGGGGTGCTATTAAAACGTAGAAAGGCTTCAAAAGATTTTATTTTTTGCAAAATGACAAATGAATTTGCAGAGAGATGCAAATATTTAAAACGAGGTGTTGCTATTTCGTTTTTTCAATATTCTAATATTTACGAACCCCCCTCAGTATTTTGTGCTTAATTCACGTTTTTTATGTCTAATCCACTGCTTGTTCTTGCTGATTATAATATTTATCTCGCAACCAAAACGCCACATTCACCAAAGCAATCAAGGCAGGGACTTCTACCAAAGGACCAATTACGCCCACGAAAGCTTGTCCTGAATTAATGCCGAATACACCAATGGCAACGGCTATCGCCAATTCAAAATTATTACCTGCTGCGGTAAAAGCGATTGAGGTACTTTTAGAATAATCTGCACCCATTTTTTTTCCAACAAAAAAGCTGACTAAAAACATGATGGCAAAATAAATCACCAAAGGAATAGCTATGCGTACCACATCGAAAGGAATTTGAACAATGAGTTGCCCTTTCAGGCTAAACATAATGACAATGGTGAACAATAATCCAATCAATGTGATGGGTGAAACGAAAGGAATAAATGTATTCTGAAACCAATCTATTCCCTTTGCTTTTATCAAAACATAGCGACTGATAAGCCCTGCTGCAAAGGGAATACCCAGATAAATAGCCACACTTTCAGCAATTTGACCAATGGTAATATCAACGGTTAAGCCTTCAAAACCAAACATAGGCGGTAAAACAGTGATAAAAATGTACGCATAAATGCTAAAAAACAGCACTTGAAAAATACTATTCAAGGCTACTAAACCTGCTGCATATTCTCGGTTGCCTTCGGCTAATTCATTCCAAACAATGACCATTGCGATACAACGGGCTAAACCGATGAGTATCAATCCTGCCATATATTCGGGTTTATCTTTTAGAAAAATAATAGCTAAAAGGAACATTAAAATGGGTCCGATAACCCAATTCAACAGTAACGAGGCACTCAATACTTTCGTATTTTTAAATACTTCGCCCAAACTTTCATAACGCACTTTTGCCAAAGGTGGGTACATCATCAAAATCAAACCCACTGCTAAAGGAATATTGGTAGTTCCACTCGAATAAGCATTGATGGAGTCGGCAATAGGAGGCACAAAATAGCCTAATCCGACCCCAATCGCCATGGCTAAAAATATCCAAAGTGTTAGATATTGGTCTAAAAAACTTAGTTTTTTGCGCTTTGCGGCGGGCGCACAATTATTTGCTGACATAGGTTTCTTTTAAATGTTGAAGAATAAAATTTTTAAAGTAGTCTTTAATGATATTTCTAACATCTGCGAATTGCTGCATAATTTCTGCTTCTGTACCCGTTGCTTTGGCAGGGTCAGGGAAATTATGATGAAATTTTTGTGCTTGGGTGGGGAAATAAGGACAACGCTCTTTGGCGTTATCACAAACCGTTATGACATAATCGAAATCAACGTCATAATATTCTGATACATTATTAGATGTATGGTGTGAAATATCAATACCATCGTCTTGCATTGTGGCAATGGCTTTAGGATTTACACCATGCGTTTCAACGCCCGCACTATACACTTTTACTTTTCTGCCATCCGTAAAATACTCTAAATAACCATGTGCAATTTGGCTTCGGCAGCTATTGCCCGTACATAAAACAAGAATGTTTTTCATTTTTTATATTTAATTTTAACAATTACAATCAATAGCCTGAAGAGTCATATCAAACAGAACATTAAATTTTGATTTAATTTCTTTCCATTTTTCTACATTAAGGCAGTAGTTCACATTCAGCCCGCTTATTTCACCTTTTATTATCCCTGCATTTTTTAACTCTTGTAAATGCTGACAAACGGTTGCCCTACTGAGGGGTAACTCGTTGGCAATATCGCCCGAAATGCACATTTTTTTTTCTGCCAATAGTTTAATTATTGCTATTCGGGCAGGGTGTGACAGTAACTTTGCTGCTAAGGCAAGTTCTTGTAATTCTGTTTGAAATTCTAATGTTTTAGCGTGCATTTTTTTATTTTTATATTTCGTATGTCGCAAACATACGAAATAATGATTGAGTTTATTCTTATTTTCCTTCGATTTTTTCTTTGTTTTTTCAAGTTCTCTTTACTTTCGCCGAATACGCAAATTATTGAGCCGTAATATCAACGAGTAACCCGCAACAACTAACGGATAACGACCTCAATTGGTCGAAAAAGCGTAACCAATATGGGTCATTTTCTATCAAAAAAGTGTTAGATTTGACAGAAGTATGATTTTTATTTTAACTGACTAAATTTCCTTTTTATGAAAAATAAAACAACAGCGGCTTTCCTTTCGCTTATTTTTGGCGTTTTTGGTGTTCAATTCTTTTATTTAGGGCGCATCGGCTTAGGTATATTTATGTGTATGCTCACGTTTTTTGCAGGTAAACCACAGATTGCCGCCTTGGTGGGATTCATCAGTTTTATTGTATTATTGACTAAAAGCGATAATGATTTCAACAAAAAATACAATAAAGATTTGTGGCGAGAGCAACAAAATCCAAACCCACAGAGCAGTTATTCCGTACGTGAACAGAGGGAACAACAAAGAGATCAGGAACAAATGGTGCAAAAAAACCGCGAAGCACGCAATCGAATGCGCCCGACAGCACCCCCTCAGTATCAAAAGCCTGAAAAGTCTTCCGTTTCTCAAAAGGAAAGTTTGAAACAATCGGCATTGACAAAATTTAAAGATTATGATTATCAAGGCGCAACTGAGGATTTTGGCAAGGCATTGGCTATAGACCCTACAGATGTTGCTGTTCATTGGAATCTTTCGTGTTGTTATTCTTTGACGGAACAAAAAGAATTGGCATTTTATCATCTTCAAAAAGCAACCGAGTTGAACTTTAAAGATTATGACAAAATAAAAACGCATGAAGCATTGGCATATTTACGGGTTCAACCTGAATTCGAACTTTTTGCTCGTAACGGCTTTAAGATGACAGAGGATATGGAACATTCAGATATCTTGCAGCAGCTAAAAGACCTCACAGCACAGCGAGAGAATGGACTTTTGAGTGAAAAAGAGTTTGCCGATATGTCCCGAAAACTACACGAATGAAGTTAATTTTGGAATAAGTTTTTATCTTTATTGCAAAATCTAATATTGTAGGGTATTGTTTTTACAGTAGAATGTTCTAAATTTGAATCTGATTAAAAAAAAATCATACAAATTTTTGCTATATTGCAAAATAATTGGAAATTGCTCGTGTTAAGGATACACAAATCACTTTAACGAAACTTAACGATTTGCTAAGAACTATTAGAAAGACTACAGCGTTATAGTTTAAACCAAAACACACACCTACGGCTATGATGGTAAAAGATTTAATCTCAGAAGAAATTGTCCCACTCCGGACATCTGATACAGGCGAGGATGCGTTGGCAATGATGAGCGATTTTCACATCCGACATTTACCGATTGTAAATGGTACACAACTTTTAGGTTTGATTTCAGAAGATGAAATTTTTGAATTCGACACCCAAGAATCTGTTGGATCATATGAGTTGAAAATGGCTCAACCATTTGTATACGAGCGCAACCATATTTACGATATCATGCGACTGCTCAATGAGTACCGCCTAACGCTGATTCCTGTCGTGGACAAAGAGCAAAATTATATGGGCGTAGTGACGCTTGAAGACCTGCTTAAGTTTTTTGCGGGTAGTGCTTCTTTCGGTGAACACGGCAGCGTTATTGTGTTGGCAGTCAATCGTTTCAATTATTCGTTGTCTGAAATTGCACGTATTGTTGAGTCCGAAAATACGATTATACTCAACTCTTTTATCACCTCCACGTCCGACTCCACCGAATTAGATATTACACTAAAATTAAATCGTTCAGATATTTCAAAAATATTGGCAAGTTTCAACCGTTATAATTACGAAATAAAAGCTTCTTTCAGCGAGTCGGAATATATTGATTCGTTACAAGAACATTATGAATCACTGATGTCTTACCTAAGTGTTTAAAGTTATAATATCGTTAAAATCTTAGTATTTTAATCAAAACTGTCTGGAAGTTACTTACTTTCAGACAGTTTTTTTTATGTTTGAATCCTAAATTTCTACTAACTTTATCTCAAACAGGAATCATCCACCCACACTTAAAATATTAGATTCATGAAAAAACGACTAACTTTTCTTGTTTTATTTCAAAGCGTCTTTGCAATAGCTCAAACCTTGAGCCTGTCGGAGGAAATTTCAATTGCTGGCGCTGATGGATATGGTATTATTGGTAAATATAACGAACGTGTTTTGTTTTTTTTACTCGATGACAAAGAGGTAAAACTGCGCGCCTATGATGGTAAGTTACACAAACTTTGGGAGCGTGAATTGGAACCTGAACGCAAAAATAATGCGACAATCCTTGAGGTTTTAGGCACACGGCAGGATTTTAACCTCATTTATCAATACAGAAAAAAAAATCATAACTATATCAAAATTCATAAATACGATGGTCAAGCCAAAATGTTGGACTCCGCAACAATTTATGACTGGGGCAAAGAGTATATTACACCCAAGTTGGAATTGCTTTATTCTGAGGATAAGAAATCAATATTAATTTTTGAAATTCTCGAAAGTCAGCGCATCAAAGCATTGGCGATTGACTTAGATTCCCTACGTCCCATTTGGGCTAAAACCATAGACATAAAGCCGGAATGGAAAAGAAGTGACCGTTTCGAACAAATGCTCTTTAACAATCAAGCAGAATTTTATGCGATTGTAGAAGAAGACAACCGTATAGATGGTGAAAAACATCGTTTTGAGATTACCAAATATAGCAAAGCCGGCGGGCAAACAACCTTTGTATTGCCCATGACAAATATGGTAAGCATCGATGTTAAATTCAGTTTTGATAATGTTAATCAACAATTAGTAGCAGCGGGACTGTATTCAGCCAAAAACTTTTTTCGGGCACAAGGACATTTTTTTATTAGGCTCCCCCCTCAGTATAGTCAAGCAAGCACATTCACTTTTGCCCTTCACCCTTTCGACGACGAGTTGGCTTCATCCCTTTTGGGTAAAAAAATAACGGATACAAAGGGATTGACAGACCTAAGAGTACAAGATATCGTACATCGGCTCGACGGTGGTATCTTAGCCATCATTGAGCAAGCTAAGATTGTGGAAAGACGCTCGTCCACAACAACCAATACAGGACGTTATCTTGGAGGGGGAGTAGCAGCTTTAGGACTGTCTATGGATTATTTTTATGACAATGTTTTTGCCCTATCTATCTCTCCCGAAGGTAAAGCACAGTGGCGGTCTATATTTTACAAAAAACAAATATCACAAGATGACGATGCCCGATTTTCTTCCTATTTTTTAGTAAAAACGCCTACTGCCTTGCGTTTTTTATTCAATGATGAAGTGGAACGTTCAACAACTGTTAGCGAGTTTGTTTTAAATGGCGCAGGTGAAGGCGAACGACACGCCATTATGAATACACAAGGACAAGACCTATTCCTTCGCTTCCGCGATGCCATGCAAATTGCTGCCAACGAAATTATTGTCCCCAGCGACGACAAACGACGGGTACGGTTGGTCAAAATTCAATATTGAAAAAAAATATTTCTACTTTTACCCCCCTCAGTAAAATCAAGCTTTTTGTGCATCACAAACAGATTTTAAGACAAAATTTTTTTGTTCTCTAAAAAACGTCTACCTTAGATTTTGATTTACACACAGGTACAACAGTTTCAAAAAACATAACGTAAATCTTTTATTTAAAAAAAATAAAAATTAAAGTCAAATCACTCACATCTATTGACTTAATTATTAAAAAAATAACACAACTATGTTCGGTAGCAAAAAAACAGCAGAAGAGGTAAAAACACCAGGCGTCAAACCTGCCTTGCCATCAGGCGAAAACGCGCTCAACAGTCTCGTGCGCGGTACCATAGTGGAGGGCTCCATTGTAGCAGAAAACGATATCCGCATTGATGGCATTATCAGAGGCACTTTGACGTGTAGCGCAAAAGTCATCATTGGTCCATCGGGCTTGATTGATGGTGAAGTGAAATGCCAAAACGCAGTCATTGAAGGCAAATTTTACGGCAAATTGCGTGTAGCTGAATTATTGAGCGTCAAAGAAAGTGCGGAAATCGTCGCAGAAGTAACAACTTCAAAACTATCTGTTGCGCCGGGCGCAATATTCGATGTGACATGTAAGATGAAAACAGAATCGAAGCCACAACAGAAACCGCCGAAAGAAGAATCAGTAACAGCAAATGGTAACGGTGCAACCAAAAAACAATAAACCAGAAAATCCGAAAAAACGCTCATCTTCTATCGCTCTTTTGCGTTATACCGATATAGCGTTCAGAATGGGTGTCACCATTGCCCTCGGTGCTTGGTTTGGCAAATGGTTAGATGGAAAAATAGGCATGACAAAACCTGTTTTTCTATTAATTATGTCTATGCTCGCCATTGCTACGTCCATTTATATGGTCATTCGCGATGCCAATAAAATACGAAACGAATGACAATTTGAACAACCAACCACTATGAATCTGCGCACTTTATTAACACTCTTAGCCGCTACGACGGCAATTGTCGTTTTACTCAACCTCTTTTTACAACAATTTTTTACGACTTTTGTCCAATACAATAGTGTGATTTGGTGGAGTTTATCACTCTTTATACCCCTCAGTATCGGCATGTTTTTTTTTGGCGATAAAGCTTCAAAAAGCGAAAACAAATTGCTTTTTCACAACCTCATCATCATTACGATATTCGCCAAAATGTTCCTATCTGTTTTTGTTTTGCTTATTTATAAAAAAATATGTCATCCTGAAACGAAAAACTTCACACTTCCTTTTTTCCTTGTTTATTTTATTTTTACAATTTTTGAAACCTATTTTATGGTCAAATTGGGACAAAAAAAATAATACTAATTTAATTTAATGCGTAATTCTCTGCCATACTCAAAGTTATAATTTGAACAAAAAACAACTTTATACTGAGGGGGGTAAAAATATAGCCAAATAACACACATAGCTTTTAAATGATTGAAAATCAATCAGCTATGTGTACTATTTGGCTATGCGTTAAAACAAAATCTATATTTTATTCCAATTAAATCGCTGCTGCAAACTGCTTCAAAAATCGCACATCACTTTCAAAAAGCAAACGAATATCGGGAATGGAAAACAAGCGCAACGCTTGACGTTCAATGCCCATACCGAAGGCAAAACCCGTATATTTCTTTGAATCAATGCCACAATTTTCCAAAACTTGTGGATCAACCATGCCGCAACCCAAAATTTCGAGCCAACCTGTTCCCTTTGTCAAACGTGTATTTTCTGGCGTATCTGTGCCCAGCCAGACGTCCATTTCAGCCGAAGGCTCTGTGAACGGGAAAAATGAAGGGCGCAAACGAATTTTTACCGCGCCAAACATCTCTTGTGCAAAAAACATCAACGTCTGTTTCATATCTGCAAACGACACATTTTCATCAATATAAAGTCCTTCAACTTGATGAAATTGGGCATGACTCCGCGCTGAAATCGTCTCATTCCGATATACCCGACCAGGCGCAATGATACGAATTGGCGGCTTCGTCTTTTCCATCACTCGTGCTTGTACAGGCGAGGTATGTGTCCGTAAAAGCCATGTTTTTGAGTCTTGAATGTAAAAAGTATCCTGCATATCGCGTGCAGGATGGTCTTCAGGCGTATTCATTGCCGTAAAATTGTACCAATCCGTCTCAATTTCTGGACCATCAACAACCGTAAAACCGATACGTCCAAAAATATCAATAATTCGATTCATAACAATCGAAACTGGGTGACGGCTACCCACGGGAAATGGGTCGCCTGGAGCCGTAAGGTCAATCGCCGTTGCATCCACAGAGTCCGCTTGATTGTCAAGCCATTGTTGTAAGGTAGCAAATTTAGTCTCAGCAACTGTTTTTAGGGCATTGCACAATTGACCATAATTCTTTTTAAGGGTATTTTCAACTTGTACAATCTCGCCAAAAAGCGGTTTGATGATATTTTTAGTACCTATATACCGCAAACGAAATTGTTCAATACCTTCTTTCGTTGCGGGCTGACTGGCTTCTATTTCTTCGATGAGTTGTTGTACTTTTGCAAATATTTCTGCTGACATAATAAATATTGTCTTATTTAAATGTTCTTTTTGAAAATGAGAAGCGCAAAACTACGTTTTTTACTTTTAATAAAATGCAAGGACAAGCAATTCTTAATCAAACGCATCAAAATCTGAATACCAAAATAATCTGTTGACATCTGTGATAAAGGTAAATCGTATTGAGTTTTTAATTTTTTGGTGCATCGTGCTGATTCAGTCGCTCGTTTGGTCTCGATTTCTACTTTCCATAAGTATGTGGGGCATCATTATTATCGCTCTTTTTGATATTTCCAAGCAAAAAGAGCCTAAGATGACTGTTTTTCAATGGATTTTTGAGTATTTACAATTTTGGCATTGGCAACGCAGTTCCGCTGATAATTTAACCAAATGGTTAAAAAGTCGCTCTTTTTTAGCACTCACTGTTCCTTTTTTCATCGTTCTCATAAGTGGTATATGGTCTGAAAATCTACCTTATTGGTTAAACCGTCTTCAGTTGCGGTTACCTTTTTTGCTTTTACCTTTTGCCTTTAGCCAAATACCCCCCCTCAGTAAAAAGCAGTTTCAAAGCCTACTTTTTTTCTTAGTCATCGTTATTTCTGCCAACTTGTTATTGGTTTTGACCAATTATGCCCTTCATTTTGAAGATATTACAACAAAATTAGGTCAAGGCGTTCCCATGCCTTTTTTAAAAGAACACATTACGTTTAGCGTTATGGGAGCATTGGCTTGTTTAATAGGAGTCGAGTTGTGGCAGTCGTCTTTTTTTATAAAATATAAATGGGAAACAAATCTCATTGCCTTTTTGAGCCTTTTCATATTCATTGCATTGCATATTATTGCTGTGCGTACTGGTCTCATAGCCTTATATTTATGCTTGATACTGAGGGGGGGGATATTTGTTTTCCATAGTCGTCGTTATATAGTTGGGATGGTAGGCATAATTGTTTTAGTTTTAATTCCTTACCTTTCTTATCATTTTTTACCCAGTTTTCAACAAAGGGTACATTATGCGATTTGGGATATTGAACAATATGAAATAGGCAACCCATCCGCAAAATCTGATTCTGAAAGGCTTGTATCGCTGAATATGGGCAGCCAAATTTTTTTAGACAACAAAATTATTGGCGTCGGTTTTGGCGATATTGAGCAGGAAATGAACCGCCGATATGAACAAAATTTTCCAGAACTTGAACCTAAACTGCCTCATAATCAATGGGTTTTGACGGCTATGGGTTTGGGTATTATTGGGCTTGTCATATCATTTGTTGCTTTCGTTGTCCCGTTATTTGAACAAAAACGATATAAGAATTTTATCTTTATAAGTCTGCACATATTGATTTTTGTTTATTCCATGACCGATATCCCTTTTGAAGGGATGTTTAGTTTGTGCTTTTATGTTTTTTTCGTTTGTTTGTTTTTGAATCAATCTGATAATTTTTTTAACATGAATTTTATTTTTTAAAATACTTATTACCAAACAGTTATGAAAAATATTTTTCTAAAATTCCACTCTTTGTCCTTTGCATTTTGTCTTCTCCTCTTTTCCTCTTGCAAAGATGAAGGGGTCAAATTGACTGGCGATGACCGTATGGGTATTGATACTTTGTCAACAAATGCCATAAAAAGCCTCACACCTGAATTGGATAAACAATGCAAAGACAGCGCTGATGTATTGCGACAATACCTCGTTGATTCATTGGTCATTGTTCGTGAGCAAGAGATTATGATGCAAGCTGTGCCCAATCAGTAACTAAAAAAGATATGAAAATAACAATTTATCACTTCCTTGTTGTCTCGTGCCTTTTAGGTTTTGCAAATTGTCGGACAACTGTAAAAATTGATAATCTATTGACGACTCAATCTGCTGTCAGTTTGGTTCAGCAACCCTTGAATATTGAGTACACAAGCACCGATTTGACAAAGGAATTTATGATTTCCTTTAAAAATTATTTAGCCAATGAATTTCAGAAGAAAGGCATAAAAGCACAATTAGAAACGACAAAAGAAAAATTACAGACGCCGTATCTGTTAAACCTTTCTATTGTTGGTGAAACAAAACGCAGAATGGGACTCCTATTTGGGGCAGTTTATGAATTTAATGGTGCTACGATTATTGTAGAATTAAAAAATACTGTTGACAAAGGGAATATCGATTCTTTCGGGAAGGGAGGCATTTTGAGAAAAAATCAAGTCATTGTAAAGCATGTTTATAAATCTGAACTAACCATTACGGCTCGAAAAGCAGCTGAAAAATTAGTGGCAGAATTGAATTTAACTAACTGAATATCAATAATTTATGCTTAAAAAATACGCAAAACTCCTCGTCAACTACTGCCTTAACATCCAAGAAGGCGACAGGCTGTTTATCCAAACCACGACCCTTGCCGAGCCGCTTGTACGCGAAGTATATCGCGAAGCTTTGCGTGCAGGTGCGCGCCTCGTCGAAACGGATTTTATTTTTCAAGGACGCAGTCACATTTTTTTGAACGAAGCCAATGACACACAACTCACAACAGTTTCTCCTTTTTATAAAACAGCAATGTCTGAATTTGAAGCCTATTTGCACATTCGCGCCCCTTTTAACTTGCGTGAAGATGCCAATAATGATGCTGAAAAATCAAAAATAAGAGCTGAAGCAACCAAGGAAATCAACAAAATTTATTTTGAAAGAACAGCAAATCGGGCTTTAAAACGCAATCTTTGTCAGTACCCAACTACTGCATCTGCTCAGGAAGCAGGCATGAGTTTGGAGGAATATGAGCAATTTGTTTTTAATGCGTGTAAACTGTTTGAACCTGACCCACAAGCGGCATGGCTCGAAGTTCGAAGGGCGCAACAGCGCATCGTTGACCACTTAAATAACTGCAAATCAGTACGTTATGTTGCTGAAAAAACAGATATTACCTTTTCTACTGAGGGGCGTATTTGGATGAATTCAGACGGTCAGACCAATATGCCGAGCGGAGAAGTTTATACTTCGCCCGTTGAAAATGCAGTCAATGGTGTGGTGCATTTCAGTTATCCATGCTTGCACAGTGGTCATGAAGTTCAAGGAGCAACATTGTGGGTGAAAGATGGATATATTGAGCGTTGGGAAGCGGAGCGTGGGAAAGATTATTTGGATAAAGTGTTTCAAATCGAAGGCACGCGACGTTTTGGGGAAGCCGCTATTGGAACAAATTATGACATCAATAAAATAACAAAAAATATTCTTTTTGATGAAAAAATTGGCGGCTCTATCCACATGGCTATTGGTCAATCTTACCTTCAAACGGGTGGTAAAAACCAATCAACTGTGCATTGGGATATGATTACAGATATGCGACAAGGCGGCGAAGTAATCGCCGATGGTGAAGTAATTTATAGAAATGGGTTATTTTTAATATGAAGGTAGCTTATAGGATATTACATTTTTTTCGTTCGGGAAACTTTAAAAGTTTCCCGAACGTGTTAATGCTCGCAATCTTCTCTAACTTATTCATAATCAATGCCAAAGCTCAATTGCCTAAAGGTTTTTCAATAGAACCAAGCCTACATTTTGGGCGAATTACAAAGCATACACCTAAGCTTTTGTTTCACACGCCCCCCCTCAGTATGGGCAATGAAATTCACTTAAATTGGCAAACGTATGGTCAAAAAGTATGGCATGAATGGCAAGGCTATCCGTCTTTTGGGGTTAGTTTTTTGCATTACGATTTAGGTGACAAACAACATTTTGGCGATGCTTTTGCGGCTTATCCAACCTTAGATATGCGTATTTTTAAAAAAATAAAAACGGTAGATACTTACCTTCAATTTGGTTGGGGTCTCGCTTATCTAACGCGGCATTATGACCAATTCTCAAATCCCACAAACAATGCCGTTGGTTCAGCCCTCAACAATGTTACGGAATTTAAATTGCGATTTGAAAGACAACTAACAACACATTGGAAAGCACAATTAGGGTTAAGTTTTACTCATTTTTCAAATGGTTCTACGCAACTGCCTAATTATGGCATCAACATTCCAGCATTAAATATTGGCACTAAATGGACACCCAAACGCCTGTATACTGAGGGGTACATTCATCGTGACAGTTCTTCAAAATCCAACAGAAAATGGGGTTGGAACGCTTTTTCAGGCTTAGGTTTGAGTGCTTCCACGGCTCCTCGTGGACCTAAATATCCTATTTATGTCGTTGCCTTAACACTCGTTCGTCCATTAAATCAAGTCAATCTACTGTCTTGTGGTGTTCAATATGAGCAAAATAGGCTCGTTGCCGAATTTGGGTTGGCATCAGGGCAGTTTACGACGAAGGCAGAAGCTTTGAAGGCGGGCAATCGTTGGGGTATTTTTGTCGGCGATGAAATACTATTTGGACAAGTGGCTGTGGTACTGCAATCGGGTTTTTATTTACATCATTATCAAGCGATTGGAAATATTTGGTTCAATCGTTTAGGACTGCGAGTATACTCTCCAACAATAGGGCATTCAAATGTTCGGGGACATATTGGCATTTTTTTAAAATCACATAAGGTTGACGCAGAGCAGTTTAGCCTGTTAGGAGGTGTGTGTTTTTGAGATTTTTTTATTCAACGGGCATATTTTTCTTTGAGATAAAATCACGCACACTTACTTCAGCATCATGAAAAGCATGTTCCAAAGTATCATTGACAACAACTTTATCAAACCGATTTTCGTAATTTAGCTCTTCGGTTGCCCGTGCAATGCGTTTTTTGAGGCTTTCAGTGGTCTCAGTTTTACGCATTTTCAAGCGTTCAAACAAAATATCTTTAGATGGTGGTTTGATAAAAATAGCCAGCGACTCTTCTGGATATGCTTTTTTAATATTAGTTGCACCTTTCACATCCACATCGAAAATAATGCATTTGCCTAAATTCCATAAACGCGCCATTTCACTTTTCAAGGTGCCATAAAACTGGTCATCATACACTTCTTCGTATTCCAAAAATGCCCCCTTAGCAACACGGCTTTTAAAATTATCCGTTGACAAAAAATAGTAATCCACGCCGTCAACTTCATGCGCTCGTCGCGCCCGATTCGTTGCCGAAACGGAAAAAGCCAATTCGGGAAAACGCCTTAAAAGGTGATGTACAATGGTCGTTTTTCCTGCACCCGATGGTGCGGTTACAATAATTAATTTTTTCATAACTAAACGAGATTAGCTATCAGTTCTTTCATTTTCTCTAATTCATCTTTCATTTTCACAACGAGATGTTGGATATGCGACGAATAAGCTTTTGAACCGAGCGTATTGATTTCACGCCCGATTTCTTGTGTAATAAAATTGAGCGTTTTGCCTTTTGATGTACTTTTAGAATCATTCAGTGTTTCCAAAAAGTAGCGGCAATGTTGACTAAGACGTACTTTTTCCTCCGTTACATCAATTTTTTCAAGGTAAAAGAGGACTTCTTGCTCAAATCTGTTTTTATCAACATTTTCTTTACCCATAAATTCTTCAAGGTTTTGCTTCATGCGCTGCCTTAATTTGACAATGCGTTCTGTTTCATAAGGCTCAATTTCTGTTAATAATTGAGCAATATTTTCTACCCGCAACCGCAAATCAAGTTCCATAGCCCCCCCCTCAGTAAGACGGAAGTTCGTGAAGTCTACAAGTGCCTCATTGATAGCTTCCAGAGTAGCTTGCCACTGTTCCTCTTGCACCGAATCCTCATCAGAGCCCAACACATTCGGCAATCGCAAAATGGCTTGCAAGACATCGCCGTGGTCAATGCCCAGTTCGGCTTTGAGTTGTGCCAACTCCTTATAATAACGTCTGAACAAGTCATGATTCAAGACAAAATCGTCTTCGCCCGTCATGGAGCGCACATTGATACTCATATCAATTTTACCTCTTTCCGCTTTTTCAGTCAAGATGCGGCGGAGGTCAATTTCTTTTTCTTTGTAATTTGACGGCATTTTAAAACGCATATCTGTCATTTTTGAGTTCAAAGCACGAATCTCAATAGTTACCGTTTTATCACCAAAAGAGCGGGTGGAACGCCCGTAACCTGTCATTGAAAGGAGCATATTATTGGGAATTTATGGAAAAAAAAAAAAGATAAGACATTTAAAAAAAAAATACTCTAATTCTGATTTAGAAAGAACGGCAAAGATAGCAAAACCACTTTGAGACCAAAGGAGAAAAAAAAAATTTAAACTTTTTTTATCTAAACTATTGAAAATCAATTCTATACTTGTATTTTCGTTTAATATTTTAAGATACAAGTATTCTCCTCCGTTTTTTTTAGATGGATATGATGCTATTTTGATTTTTTTTAAAGATATTAGAAAACAGATTGTGCCTCAAAATTATATTAAAGAACAATTTTGGCAAACAATTTGATTAGCACTAGGTATAAAGTATTGATTTTCAAAGACGTAAGTTTAATAAAATCATTATTTTTATAAAAAATTTGCAAAAAGGGCTTCTTAATTCAGAATAAAAAAAGAAATTTGCGCCTCTTTTGACAAAGCGAAAGAAAAGCAAGAACAAAATTCATAACTCATTCTAAATCAATTCATAATGAGAAAAGCTGATATAGTAGCAGCCATTTCAGAAAAAACAGGACTTGCCAAAGTGGACGTACTCGTCTCTTTGGAAACTTTTTTCAACGAAGTCCGCGAAACGATGGGCAACGGTGAAAACGTCTATATTCGTGGCTTTGGTTCGTTCGTCATTAAAAAACGGGCAGCTAAAACAGGGCGGAATATTAAGCGTAACAAAACCGTTCAGATTCCTGAACATTATATTCCCGCTTTCAAACCTGCCAAAATCTTCACCGAACACGTGAAAAGCAGTGTCACTTCTTTGCCTGATGATAAGGACGAAGAATAAATGAGCGGATTTTAAAGTTCTAATAGGTCAAAATTTCATAAAGAAACGCTGTTTTTTACGTTTCGCAATTTTGACCTATTGGAACTTTTGAATCTCAAATCTTCAAAAATGAACAGACAGCAAATTACCCTAATCGCTTCAGCGGTCGCCTTATTTTTCATTCTTTATTTCGGTTGTGATGTCAAATCGAAGGAACAAAAAACCTTCGAAACAGCGCGTGTCCTCACAGGTGCAACGCTAGATATGACGGCTGTTATCAAAGAAGCCAATAAGGGTCTCAATCCAGCACAAGCGACTGAAATTCAAACGCTCACTCAGCAAGTTGAGTCTGCAAAAGACCCCTCAGTATTGAAGCAGTTATCCGCCGCTTGGCACAATGCAGGACATGACGAAGTCGCTGCCCACTATGCCGAACAGGTCGCAGAGATTGACAAAACTGATGAAGCATGGTCTATTGCAGGTGCCAATTATTATTTGGCTTTGCAAAAAACGGAAGATAAAACGGTACGCGATTTTTGCGCTAATCAAGCCGCTAAAGCTTTTCAAAATGCGGCGTCTTTGAATCCAACAAAATTGGAACATCGCATCAATTTAGCATTGTGTTATACCGAAAATCCACCGCAAGACAATCCGATGAAAGGGATATTATTGTTACGTGAATTAGACGCCCAAAATCCTGAAAATGTCGCTGTTAATGCGCAATTGGCAAGGCTGGCTATCAAAACTGGACAATTCGACAAAGCCATCGGTCGCCTTGAAAAGGTTATAACAAAAGACCCAAATAACGGCAAATTGTACTGCTTATTGGCTGATGCTTATACAGGTGCAAACAATCCGAAAGCAGCTGAAGCGACGCAGAAATGTCAATCGCTTTCAAAATAAAAGACGCTATATCGCTGTTTCGACAACTATTTTTTATAAAAATACGTTTACAAAAACGTCGTTGACCTTAAAAATCAACGACGTTTTTGTATTTTTACCTATAAAAAAACAAGTCCAATGGCGCACGATAATGTCAAATACATACAATATGAACAAAAACCGAAACACATAACTTTTTGGGACAGCCTACGATTTCCTTTGTATTTCACTGCCATTATTTGGTTGATTCATATTTTCCAAACCGTTTTTAATCTCGATTTAGGTTGGTGGGGCATTTATCCACGCGAGGCGTTTGGTCTAAGGGGTATTCTTTTTGCGCCTTTATTGCATAGTAATTGGGAGCATTTGACATCCAATTCAATCCCTTTTCTTGTATGTGCAACAATGATTATCTATTTTTTTCCACGCGTTGCTTTGCGTTCCTTTATTGTCATATACATCGTAACAGGCTTTTGTGTGTGGCTTTTTGCACGAACAGGTGTTTTTCACATCGGTTTGAGTTATGTGGTTTATGGTTTGGTGTCTTTCATATTCTGGACGGGCATTTTTAGGAGGAGCCTACGCAGTATCATTTTGGCACTTATCATCGTCACTTTGTATAGCGGTATGTTTACGGGTATTTTGCCGACAACAGAAATTTTGCAACGCAATATCAGTTGGGAAAGTCACCTTATCGGCGGCATCATCGGCATTCTTGTCGCATATTTTTATAAAGAAGAAGCTGAAGACGATGAATTTGAGACCCCCTCAGTATCTGACGATTCAAAAATCGCTTTTTTCTCACCCAATGTTTTTGAAAAAACTAAACAACAAATTTTGATGGAACAGGAAGCGGAACGCCGCCGCCTTGAAGAAGAAGCCCATTTTCGTTTTTTTCCGCCTTTTGACGGTTGGAATTCTAATAACACTTATTAATGGAAAATGGATAGTTGAAAATGGATAATAAGGAGCAACATATCCATTTTCCACTATCCATTTTCCGCTATCCACTAAATAAACTCTTCTAATTGTTGGATATTTTTCAAAGGGGCATCAATACGTTTGACACTTTCGATAGTTGCGGCAGCTACTGACAAAGCGGGTGCCATAAAAAATCCAACAATTGGAACAGCTAATAAGGTTAAAAACGCTGCGCCATTGCCAACCGTTAACCAACGATATCGCGCGGCAAATTTTTTGCTATCCGCAATACCATAGTATTTTTCAAGGGAATAATCTAAGTTGCCAAATCCAGAATAAAAGGATTGGACAAAGAAAATAGCAATCGCTGAAAACCAACCTATAACGGGAATCAAGCCCAAAACAAGCAGCCACAGAACATACCACAGCTCTTTCAGAATGTTCTGCAAGTTCAAAGCAGTCCCCCTCAGTAATAAACGGAAATTTGTGAACGAAAAAAATGGCGGGTCATAAACAGGAATCCCAGTGATTTCAGTCTGGATACGCGCTGCCAAAGGCGACATAAAGGGCGAAATCAAAGCCATCAGTATAATGCGATAGCCTAAAATACCTGTAATACCCAATAAAATCCAACTAAAAACAGTGGCAATATTAGCAACTATACTCGCGCCCCACCACGTTTCAGGATAAATCATCGTCAATAATGCCGTAACATTATCGGACAAAAGATACACTGAATAAACAATGGATAAACCTAAAATCACGCTCGCAATGCCAGGCACGACTATATAATACCACAATTTATGCTGCGCAATCAACCTGTAAGCTTTTCTATAGCTCATAATGCCGTCTGTAAAATCGCGAAACATATCGGGTTTTTGAATTGTTTGCAGCTGTACAGCATTCGTTTGATAAGCCATTTCTCTCTTGAATTTTTATTTTTTTAGATATAGTACACAAACTAAATTAGTTTATGGAATTTTGCAAAGTATTTATAAAACAATAATGATTTCAAAAGCATTCCATTTGTTAAATTGCTTTCGATTAAACACTTCTTTTTAAACGACAAAATAGACTTTTAATGACTCATAAGAACAAAATAAAACTTGATATATTGGCAATAGGTGTCCATCCCGACGATGTAGAATTGTCCTGCTCAGGCACTTTGTTGCGCCAAATTTCACTCGGCAACAGCATCGGTTTGCTTGATTTAACACTTGGCGAATTAGGTACGCGCGGCAGTGCAACCATACGCACACAAGAAGCAATGCAAGCCGCTGACATAATGGGCGCATTGGTACGAGAACAATTGGACTTAGAAGACGGCTTTTTTGTTCACAATAGGGATAATTTGCTTAAAATTATACGTATTATCAGGAAATATCGTCCAGAAATTGTGCTCGCCAATGCTCTTGAAGATAGACATCCCGACCATGGACGCGCCGCCAAATTGACGGCGGAAGCCTGTTTTTTGAGTGGTTTAATCAAAATAGAAACGCTGGATACTGAGGGGGTGCTCCAAAAAGCTTGGCGACCAAAATTCGTGTATCACTATATTCAAGACCGTTCTTTGAAACCTGATTTTGCGGTTGATATTTCCGATTTTGTGGATAAGAAGTTTGAACTTATTATGGCTTACAAAAGTCAGTTTTTTAACACCGATAGTGCTGAACCCATGACGCCCATTTCGAGTCAATCGTTTTTAGATTCTATTCGCGGTAAAGATGCCGTTTATGGGCGTTACATGGGGGTAGATTATGCCGAGGGCTTTAATGTGGCGCGGATGATTGGTATAAAGGATTTGTTTGATTTAGTTTAAATGTGGTCAAACTTGACACAAGTATGAAACTTACGTCAAGGTAAAACGCCCATTTCTAAGCATATCTCTTCAAAATACTTTTTGCCAACGCCAATTTATGCACTTCATCCGCTCCGTCATATATTCTTGCAGCCCTTTCGTGGCGATACCAAAAACTCAATAAAAATTCGTCGGTCAAACCCGCAGCACCGCACGTTTGAATCGCTCTATCTACAACACCGAGCATAATATTAGCAGTAAAAAACTTAATACTTGAAATGCGGTTGCGGGCAGCTGCAGCCCCGTCCTCATCAATCATTTTAGCCGTTGACAACACCATGAGCCTTGCCGCATCTATTTCTGCACGACTTTCAGCAATCCAACCCATGATAAATTGCTTATCTGCCAAGCGTTGTCCATCGCCCATATCGCGGCTCACGGCACGTTTGCACATAATATCAAAAGAGCGTTCCGCAATGCCAATCCAACGCATACAGTGGTGGATGCGTCCAGGACCTAAACGCTCTTGCGCGAGTAAAAAACCTGACCCCTCAGTACCGATGAGGTTGTCAAGCGGTACGCGGCAGTTGGTAAAAGTCACTTCGGCGTGGCTGTGCCAACCATCGCCAGCATCACCCATAATGCTGATATTTCGGACAATCGAAAACCCCTCAGTATGGGTGGGAACAATGATTTGGGAAGCCCGTTTATGAGGTGGTGCATCGGGGTCAGTCACAGCCATAACGATGCAAAAACTCGAACCATCCGCGCCTGTAGTAAACCATTTACGTCCATTAATGACATAAAAATCACCTTCTTTTACAGCTGTTGTACCTAAATTAATGGGGTTTGAACCTGCAAAAGCAGGTTCTGTCATGCCAAAACATGAGCGTATTTTACCATCCGTTAAGTCGTGCAACCAATTATTTTTCAGCTTTTCATTGGCGTGTTTTTCCAACAATTCCATATTGCCGATATCAGGAGCTTGGCAATTAAAAACATAATGTCCAAAAGGAGTCATCGCCAAAACTTCACTAATTTGACCAAATTCAAGTAATGACAAATGGTGTTGTAAACCCCACAAATCGGCTTTTTTTACCAATTCGCGTTTCTCATCAAGTACTTTTTGGACTTTTGAAAAAGGTTGAGTAAGATTTTCAACCGTTTCGAGTGGATATAATTCTGTTTCAACAAAAGTTTTAACTTTTGGTAGCAAAACGGCGAGCTTATCAGTTGCAAAGAGATTTTCCATGATGTTTTTTTAGAATAAGATGTCTTGTAAAGGAATAGGTCAAATATAGAAAAACAGGGTGCGAACACTTCAAAAAACTGAAAAACTAACTGAGCGGAGCGGAAAAATAGGTTTTAAAAATTTTAAAAAATTACGAAATTTGTTGTCAATACTAAATTAGAAAATCAAATTAAGAGATATTCAAATTGTAAAATAAGTGCAATCATCAACAATAACATATGTAAAGCCTCTGCCATAGCAGGTGCTATGCGTTGAAAGGTCATAGACAATAAAATAGAAATCGGAATAGAGAGGGAAAGTAGTTGATTAATATCAATACCTCGTTGTGTAAAGATGATTAAACTGCAAAACAACATCAACCAATAGACCATACTGATATACTTTTGAGCGGTTATATTTCGACGATTAAAAAACTGCGAACTTGCCACCAGAGTCAGTAATAAAAACAAAATTATGATGCCAATTTTGATATAAATCATGGAGTTACTATAAGGGATAAAGCTCATAATCCCCATATTCTGAAAGAAATGTGCCCTAAAAAGAGACATTTTTCCAATCCAAAAACTATATGCACCCATTAGGAAAAGAGGAACAATGAGACCGATTAGCAACATTAAAAACTCTTTAAACCGAAAGCCTCGTAAAATACCGAGACATATTATGCCCCAAAAAACTAAGAAAATATACGAAAAATGGAAAAGACTGGCAATACCGAGCCATAAACCAGTATCGAAAATTCTTCCTACTACATAATTATTTTTATAGGCGTCAAAAAGGTTGTAAAGTGCAAATATCAAAAAAGTATTGGCTAATAAAATGGACGATAACGGCAAAAAATCGGGCATTAAACTCGTGAATAAACAATAAAAAACGCCAGGCAATAAGGAAATATCAGTCGCAACACGGTAACGAGCAATCATTACATTGATGGTTGTTGCTTGAAAAAAAACAAGAAAAAAAGCTAAAATTGACCCATATATACTGAGGGGGGGAAAAAAAATATAAGTCCAATCGGTTAGCATACCATGCCCACGCGGTACAATATTCGAAGTGTGCATAAACGTACTGGCTCGCATGATAGCCAGATAAAAGAGCAACAGGACGTTGAGAAATTGTTGATTTGTACGGAAAAATGTTAACATAGATATTTTCGTATGTATAGAGTTGGTAGCCCTTATCTGTTGTGATGTTCAAATGAATGTAAAAGTATTAAAATTCCAATAATTCACTGATAATTTCCTTTAATGTGTTTATATCCCTATCAAAATACATAAAATTTTTATATTTTATAAATTCTTTTAAGGCAATGTCAAGGTTGAAATCGTCTTGTTTTTGGCTAAAAAATTGGTTTTGATGCTTCAATCTTTCGGCTAAATATATCTGTTCGGTTTGTCCAGGCGTTGGAATCAGTACAGCTGCTTTTTGCAAAAAAACCAAATCCATGATGGAACTGTAACCACTTCGACAGATAATGACACTGCTTTCCATCATTTTTTTATTTAATAAATCGCTTGTCAATACATCATGGATTTCAAGATTCGGCACCGTTTCAGTCCTGCTTTTTGCGGTTGTTTGTGTGCCTCTAACAAGCAGATAACGTGCTTCGAAATCTTTTTGTTTGCTTAATTGTTTTCGTATTTTTTCTTCAAAAATAGCGCGTTGCGGTTCGGGACCAGACAGAATAAAGGCAGCATCATATTTTTGTTCAAATGATATTTTTTTAAAACGACTTAATATACCTAAGTATTTGATGTTCAAACTTTTATGAAAATCTCCATGCGACAATTGACCTGCCAAGTGGGGCATTTTTTCAAAATCTGGAATCCAACAGACATCAAATTTTTTAATAAAATACTGATTTACAATATTCACAAGGGGTTGTAAAAAACGAAATGGTATCGAAATATTCACTTGATGTGTCATAAAAATAGAATGCGTTTTTCGACTATAAAAGCCAAAACGATTGTCTGAAATAACAGCGTCAACAGGCATTGTTTTTAAAAATTTTTTCAACCAAAAATACTCTGCTATTGCCCCCCTCAGTATTTTTGGCATCTGAAACGCCATAGACAGCATCATGGAACGAAAAGGATAGCGAATATTATAGACGGGCAGTTTGTGAACCATCAAATCAGGGTATTCACGTTTTAACAACTCATACGCGCCGCCATCTGAAGCCAAAATGACTTCCGCCCCTTGTCGGCGCAGTTCATCAATGATGGGCATACAACGGGTTGCATGACCCAAGCCCCAATTCAGCGGCGCAACGAGTATTTTTTTAGGATGAGTCACTTTTTGTTAAAATGATTGAGCAAAAAAAGCGTTTTAAATTGCAAAGCTAATGTTTTAGCTCTAACGACGAAGCAGGTTGATATTTGCCGTCATATATAAAATACATTTACGTTATTAAAAATTAAAATACAATGAAAAAAATCATCTTAGGATTTGCCTTACTTTCTCTCGTTGCCCTTTCTTCAAGTGGCTGTGGTATGTTTAAAAAAGGGTGCAATTGTCCACATTTTGAAGCGACAAAATGATGTTTTTATAGTTCGTTTAAACTATTGTCTTGTAAAAAAATGTTTATATTTGTTGAAAAATAAAAAAATGAAAATTCAAGACATCATTCAAGTCAGTCCAGATGTACAATTTGGAACACCTGTTTTTGAAAATACACGCGTTCCAATTGAGTACCTATTTGAATTTTTAGAAGATGAGCTGTCAATTGACCAATTTTTGGAAGAGTTTCCATCCGTTCGACATGAACAAGTTGTTCAATTACTTGATAACCAATTGGATGAACAATATTTTTTATGAACAAATTAACGCCATTAAGTATTGTTTTTGACTATTTACTTACCAACTCTACAATGAACCCATTCAAACCCGACTACACCTACCTCAATCTATTCATCGAACAAGCTCTTTGGGAAGATGTCCATGACGGCGATGTGACTGCTCTCGCAACGATTCCTGCTGAAAAACGTGACAAAGCCGTTTTGAAAGTTAAAGCCAATGGTATTTTAGCTGGAGTTGAACTCGCTGAATTGATTTTCAAAAAATGCGACCCCTCAGTAAAAATGACCGTTTTTATGCACGATGGTGATAAAATGGCTATGGGCGATATCGCTTTTGAAGTCGAATGTGGCACTCAAGCCCTTTTGAAAGCCGAGCGATTGGTCTTAAATATGATGCAACGCATGAGTGGTATTGCCACTATGAGCCGTACTTACGCTGACGCCGTAGCAGATTTACCTGTTAAAATACTTGATACACGCAAGACAACACCTTTGATTCGGCACCTCGAGAAATGGGCGGTCAAAATAGGCGGCTGCGAAAATTACCGACATGGCTTGTACGATTGGTTTATGATAAAAGACAATCACACCGATGCCAACGGCGGCAGCGTCGCAAAAGCCATCGAAAAAATTGCCGATTATAAAAAAACACACCCCTCAGTAAAAGACTATGGTGTAACTGTTGAAGTCCGTAATTTAAACGAATTACAAGCTACAATGACTGTTGGGAAAGGAATTGTCACCCGCATTATGCTTGATAATTTCCAACCTTCGTTGATGAAAGAAGCGGTCAAAATGGTCAATAAAACTTTTGAAGTGGAAGCCTCTGGCGGTGTAACGCTTCAAAATTTAAGAGAAATTGCCTTGACGGGTGTTGATTATATATCTTCGGGTGCATTGACACACTCTGTTATAAGTTTAGATTTGAGTTTGAAAGTTGTTAAATAATTAATAATTGAAAAAAGTATAAAAAAAAGCGACCCCTCAGTATTTTGAAGGGTCGCTTATCTTATTCGGATTTAATTATGTTTATAAATCATTGATTTACTACATTTTTGACATGTTCATCATGTCGTTCATCATCTTCATTTTTTCGTTCATCATTTTCATTTTCTCGTCCATTTTTATTTTAGCATCTGCCATTTTAGTATCCATCATTTTTATTTTATCCATCATTGACGTCATTTTTGGGTCAGCCATCATATCTTTTCCTTCCGTTTTCATCATATCCTGCATGGTCATCATTTTTTTATCCATCATTGCCATTTTTTTATCCATCATTTTCATTTTTTCATTAGCTTTCATTTTAGTATCCATTTTCATCATCTTGTCCATGATTTCCATTTTTTTATCCACTGTTGCCATATAATCAGCCATCATTTTCTTTTTGTCCGCTATTGCCATTTTAGTATCCATTTTCATCATATCGTCCATCATACCCATTTTTTTGTCCATCATCATCATTTGATTGGTCATAATAGCCATTTTATCTGGCAGTTGCATTTTAGCGTCCTTCATTTTTTCATCCATCATTTTCATGTCTGCGTCAACTTTCATCATGTCATTAGGCATTGATTTCATTCTGTCTGCCATTTCGGTTGCCATCTTTTGGCTGTCACTGACCATTTTAGCGTTGTCTTCTTTTACCGTTTTGCTGCTGTCTGAAGTCGTGTTGTCACAAGCAGCGATAAATGTCACCATGGTTAATAAAAAAAGATACTTTTTCATTTTAAGAATATTTAGAATCGTTATTAAAAAATTTATTAATTGGAAAATATTTGTTTTCAAATCGTCTGCATGACACTATAAAACCTTACAAAAATACGGATTTTTTTGTCTCATGCTATCCCTTAGTAAAATACAATATATTAAGTGTGCTGACAAATGGTTCACCAGTAGCTTAAAATTGATTTTTCCACATCATGCTCTCAACAGGACGGTCTGAACGTTGGTTATATTTAGCATTGGGTTTTCTATTGTAAAACGTCTCAATATCACCATCCACGACAAAATAAATCAATTGCCCGATGGGCATTCCGGCATAAATACGGACGGGCATAGCGACTGAAATTTCTAAAGTCCAATGGTTACAAAAACCGACATCGCCTTTTCCTGCGGTGGCATGAATATCAATGCCCAAGCGTCCTGTGCTTGATTTGCCTTCTAAAAAAGGCACTGAATTATGGGTTTCGGTATATTCTTCCGTCACACCAAGGTATAAACGACCTGGCTGCAAGACATATCCCTCTTCTGGAATCTCAAAATGCTCAATGGTATTATGTTTTTTAGCATCTAATTCAGCGTCTTTGTAAGTTGCCAAATACTTACCGAGATGTACATCATAACTATTGGTGCCCAGGCAATCGTGGCGAAAAGGTTCGATGACGATGTTCCCATTTTCGATACTTTCTAAAATTCGTTTATCTGTAAAAATCATTGTATTAATGGATAGTGGATAATTTTTAATGGATAATGGATAGTTGATAATGGATAATTTCCTGCGTTATACATTATCAACTATCCATTATTCATTAAAAATTATTATTTTGTAATAATAATTTTTTCCATACTGAGGGGGTCGCCTTCAGCGGAAAAAAGTTTGCAAAAGTAAAATCCTGCGTTTGGAAATAAAGTGCTTTCAAGAGAAATCTGCGTGTCACCTGAACTAATTTTTTTTTCTACTATTTCTGAACCATTGGCATTATATACTTTCAAAACGCCTTTTTCAAAAACATCGCCCAAAATAGCCACATTTATATCTGATACTGAGGGGGTCGGCGAAATCGTCATTTTTGCCTTTGCTGTCTTCACTTCCTTCGTTTTTGACAAAATGCGACATAAATTGAAGGTAGAAAGGTTACCACCCACACCTTGTGCCAATTCAGACGTAATATAAACCGTACAATTATCCCAAGGAGCGATAGCAATACCTTCGCGTTGGGCAAATTGAGTGAGCCCAAAAGTCAGTTCTTTTTTGTTGCCGAGCCAAAATTGGCGATTCGGATAATTCGTAAATGCCCATAGTTTTTGATATGACATGAGCAACATTTTACCATCTGAACCCAAAGCAGCACTGGTAATTGCACCGTTATATTTCCATGAACCATCTGTTTCCAAGACCCTAACAAGCCGTGCGGTATAGGTACCTGCTTGGGTGGGTAAGCGATAAATACGTGTTTTGCCTTGATAGGGGACAGCTTCAAAGTCTTTTGTATAGATATATATGGAGTCGGTTGTGGCAGTCATAGCCTCTGCGTCAAAATATTTCAAGGAGTCAACAGGCGGAAAACTGGATTGGTCTTCATAGGAGAAGGCAATTTTTTCAGCATTAACGGTATCGGTCGGAAATAAAGACGTAGCAGATAGTGGAATCGGTATTTTGTAAATCGTTAAATCTCGCCGGCTTTGACCATTATTACCGAAATCTCCAACATAAAAATTGCGCTTTTCAGTATCTAAACAAATGTCTTCCCAATCCACATTATTCGCATTTTTTACGACAATAGTTCGACGCAAAACACCTGTGGAATCAAATTGATACAGCCGTGCTTTATCACCTGAATCGTTATGCGTCCAAAAAACATTGGGCGACGCAACGACTAAGCCTGAACTTTCTTTTATTTCTGTGGGTAATGAACAAACGACCCGCAAACTAACTGTTTGGCACGCCGAAAAAAGTGGTAACAAAATCAAAATTTTAAATAGAGACTTTTTCATTACTTTGATTTTAAAGTATTTACGCATTTGTTAAAACGTCAATAACAGATTTCAAAGCCACAAACATCGGTTCACGACCTTCCTTTGTCACGACGCTGTCTTCGTCCTCCACAAGGTTATCTTCGACAAAAGCAAGTAAATCTTCTTGTGGATAGTTGTCAAAAAAGATATCCATGCGTTCTCGGAAAAGCTTGGCAGTGACGGTTTCGAGGCGTTCCCAGTTGCGTTCTTCTGCATTTTCTAGCACTTCGCTACTGAGGGGGTGTAACGGTGCATTGGCTTGCTCGACAGATTTTGTCAAAACCAATAACAGGTACAGCATAAGTTCATGCTCATCTTGTGTGAGTAAGGAGAAGTCCTCGGCACCCCAATAGTCAATCAAAACAGGATATTCTTCTGTAAACCATGTAATTTCCTGTTCAAAATCGGCTTCTTCAAGGTCGGCAACAACTTTATCTATGATGGATTCTGAAATAAACATATGGCAATGAGCTGTTTTATAATTTTTTATAAAATCCAAAAATCAAAATTCTAAACGGCTACGCTAAAATCACGCAAAGCATCGTTCAACGACACCTTTTTATCCGTACTCGGTTTCCTTTTACCAATGATTAATGCACAAGCGACTTGATATTTTCCCGCCGGAAATTCCTTTTCGTAAGTCCCCGGAATAACGACCGAACCCGCCGGCACACGACCTCTATAAATCACTGGTTCTGAACCTGTTACGTCAATGATATGCGTGGACTGCGTCAATACGACGTTTGCACCCAACACGCATTCACGCTCTACACGCACCCCCTCAACGACGATGCAACGCGAGCCGATAAAACAATCATCTTCGATAATCGTTGGGGATGCTTGAACGGGTTCGAGTACGCCGCCTAAGCCTACGCCACCGCTTAAATGCACGTTTTTACCGACCTGTGCGCACGAACCAACCGTTGCCCACGTGTCTACCATCGTACCGCTTCCGACATACGCACCGATATTGACGTAACTCGGCATCATAATAACACCTGACTCAAGGAACGACCCATAACGGGCAATACCATGAGGTACGACTCGTACACCTTGCTTAGCAAAATCGCGTTTCAAGTCAATTTTGTCATGAAATTCAAACGGACCGACTTCAATGGTCTGCATTTGTTGAATTGGGAAATAAAGAATGACACCTTTTTTGACCCAATCATTGACCGTCCAACTGCCATCTTCAGCAGGTTGAGCAACACGTACTTTTCCTTTATCGAGCAGTTCAATCAGTTCTCGGATGGCAGCTTGTGTCGTGGCTTCTTTCAAAAGTGAGCGGTCATCCCATGCCGCTTCGATGGTACTTTTTAGGTTTTCCATTTTTGTATAAATTATTGATAATTAATGATTTATTGTATTTAACACATAGCCACATTGAGCACATAGTTTTTAAATTTTTTATACAAAAGCTATGTGTTCAATGTGGCTATGTGTTAAATATTATATTGTTATACGATTAAAAACTGCGATTCTTTAAAGGCTTTCAATAACACCGCATTTTCTTCAGGCGTACCTATTGTTAAGCGTAAACAACCTTCACAAAGCGTCACATTGGCGCGATTCCGGACGACAATGCCATGTGCCAACAGCCATTGATACATCTCATTAGGCTGCGGAATTTTAACCAACAGAAAATTTGCGTCGCTTGGATAGACCTTTTCAACAAAGGCATACCCCCTCAGTATGGTCATCATTTTTTCACGTTCTGCAAGAATTTCCTTGACAGCCGCATCTTTTTTAGCCGCTTTATTTTTCAACATATCCAGTGCCGACCTTTGCGTCAAAGCATTGATATTATAAGGCGGTTTCACCTTATTCATCAAGTCAATGATGTCTTTTGAGGCGAAAGCCATACCCAAACGAATACCCGCCATGCCCCACGCCTTCGAAAATGTCTGCATAACAACCAAATTAGGGAACGTTTCCAACCAATCAATGCAACTTTGTTGCGCTGAAAAATCAATATACGCCTCGTCAATGACGACAATACCATTAAAAGCGTTCAGCAAATTCAATAGCTTACTCGGTTCAATATTATTCGCCGTCGGATTGTTCGGGCTGCAAATAAACAGAATTTTTGAGTGTTCATCTGCCCCCCTCAGTATTTCTTCGATATTTGGCTGAAAATCAGGGGTCAAATTTACCATGCGCACCGCCACATCAGCCGTATCTGCCGAAACTTGATACATGCCATAAGTCGGTGGTAAGGTGACAATATTGTCCACACGCGGCTCGCAAAAAATGCGGATAAGGACATCAATGACTTCGTCAGAGCCATTACCCAAAAAAATATTTTCTGTCGCAATGTCCTTAATTTTAGCAATTTCATTTTTCACAGCCATCGCCAAAGGGTCGGGATAGCGGTTCAATCCATCATTGTCGTATGGATTTTCATTGGCATCTAAAAACACAGATGCCGCACCTTTAAACTCATCACGTGCGGATGAGTAGGCTTTCATTTTTAAAATATTAGGTCGAACTAACTGGTTGATATTCATCTGTTTACAATAATTTTCTTAAACAATCAATGACTTTATTTTACGAATTAACGCATGGTTTTAAAAACTATTTGTTGATTTGTTAATGCCTTTTATTCTTTTCTTTTTTGTTGAATAAATGGTTATTTTTGTAAAAAATTAAAAAATGACCACACAAGCAACGGCTATACCTACTGTAAAAAACAAAACATCACGCGCCCGTTTGTTGCCATTTTCCTTTGAAAAAAGAATTGAATTGGCTTCTGAATTGCGTATTCCCGCGACTTATGATGAATACGTTGAGTACGTGCATGATTGTGATTATAGGCTACAATATCACGACGGACATATTATATCATTCATCGAATATGATGAGAAAACTGACGCAATTATGGGCGAAGCTGCACCAATTCATGAGCGCATTGTAATGCGTATGGCTCTACTTTTAGGGCAATTACTTGATTTTCGTACAGAAGGCACACGTTATGCCCTCTATGGAAGTAATATTAAAATTTACATTCCCAATAGCAATCAATCCTACAATCCTGATATGGCGGTGGCAATTGAACCTGCCGAATACATCAAACACAGACCTAAAAAACGTTTGATTACGTCTTTGGTAAACCCTCATATCATTGTTGAAGTGATGTCAAAAGGGACTCAAAATTTTGACAAATATCAAAAATTACCCAATTATAAAGCTATTTCAAGCATTCAACAAATTCTTTTCGTAGAACCTACGGAAGTTTCTATTTCTTCATTTATGCGTATTTCTGAAAACGAATGGCGCAATATTGATTTCAAAAACATGGATGACCAACTGCCTATCGTTGGTGAAAATTCTGTTTCTTTGAAAGATATATATGGTGGATTACCTGAATTTCAAAAATAAAAAAGATGACATTACTTGAAGCTACAGAATCACCAAAATCCAAAAGCAAACGCCCTAAGCCACTATTGCCTTACAAACTCATTGACCGCATTGAGTTACCCGCCGAAATACGTGTGCCTGCTTCTTTTGATGACTATATTGAATTGTCAATCGCCTGTGAATACAAAATTGAGTATTCAAACGGACATCTTATTTCGATTTTTGAAACTGATAAAACAAACCAAAACATACTTATGGGCAACGCATCAATCACGCATGAGGAACTCGTGGGCAACCTCATTTTCGCTTTAAATCTTCTGTTTCGTAGCAACCGCAACTGCCATATTTTAGGAAGCAATACGTCTGTTTTTATTGCCGATAATGTTTCTGGCTATAACCCTGATGTGGTTGCTCGAAAAGGCGAAGCAATGATGAAACAACATAAATACCGCAAAAAGACGATTAATTGCCTTGTAAATCCTGTAATTGTCGTTGAAGTTTTGTCGCAAGGTACACGGGAGTATGACTTAATCGAAAAATTCAACAACTACAAAAAAATACCATCTTTACAGCAAATTATTTTTGTTGAACAATATTGGACGCAGGTTGTCACGTACATTCGTCAAGGCGATAATTGGCTTTATGTTGAAAAAACCGATGTTTCAGATTCTATTCCAGTTGAAAACGGTCAAATTGAACTCTCTGATATTTATCAGAAAATTGATTTTTGAAAGTCAATCGGTTATACTTTCCAACCGAATCGTCACAGCTCTTGCATGAGCTTCTAACTGCTCCGCTTCTGCCATCGCCACAACCGTTTTAGCGATATTTTTGACCCCCTCAGTATCAAGTCTTTGAAAAGTGATTTTTTTCACAAAACTATCCACAGACACGCCCGAATACGCCCGTGCATAGCCATTTGTTGGCAAAGTATGATTCGTACCCGAGGCATAATCGCCTACTGACTCAGGTGACCAATGACCAATGAAAACAGACCCAGCATTCACTACTTTTTCGCTTAAAGCATCGGCATTATCCGATTGCAAAATCAAATGTTCAGGCGCGTAATAGTTTGAAATTTGCATCGCCTCCTCTTCGTCTTCGACAACAACAGCAATAGAATTTTTCAAAGCTTCAGTAGCTAAATCTGCACGCGGCAAGTCAACTAATTGGATATCAATGCTTTCTATAACTTTATTGACAAAATTTTCAGAAAACGCTAACAACACGACTTGACTATCAATACCATGTTCAGCTTGCGATAAAAGGTCGGCAGCTACAAAATCAGGGTTTGCTGTTTCATCTGCTATAACTAAAACCTCGCTCGGTCCCGCAGGCATATCAATCGCTATCCCCTCAGTATTGATGAGCTGTTTGGCAGCCGTGACGTACTGATTGCCAGGACCAAAAATTTTCCAAACTTGCGGCACAGAACCCGCGCCGTAAGCCATAGCACCAATTGCTTGTACGCCACCGAGTTTAAAAACTTCCGTAATACCACAAGCTTTTGCGGCAAAAAGAACCGCGGGGTGAATCTCTTTTTCACCCGTTTTTCGATTCATTACTGAGGGGGGACTGCACAACACAACTTGCTGACAATCAGCTAGTTGGGCAGGAACACCAAGCATCAAAACAGTTGAAAATAAAGGTGCTGTGCCGCCAGGAATGTACAAACCTACACGGTCTATGCCGACAGATTTGCGCCAACAACGAACACCAGGCATGGTTTCGATGACTTCAATATCTGACACTTGACGTAAGTGAAACTGCTCAATATTCTTTTTAGCGGTTAAAATAGCCGTTTTCAAATCGTCATCTAAATCGAGTTCAGCAGCCAAAAATTCCTCTTCGGAGACTTTCAATTCGTCAAGAATGAGGTAATCGAATTTTTCTATATATTTTTTGACCGCCACTTCACCATTTTGCTTAATGTCTTTGAGTATCGCTCTAACTGAATCAAACAATGTAAATGTGTCCATTGCAGGACGTTTCAAAGCCGTTGCGTAATCTGAAGGATTGAGATTTTTATAGATTTTCATTTTTAAACATATTAGTCATTTGTCATTAAGTCATTTGTCATTTAAGAAAAATGACAAATGACTTAATGACAAATGACTTTTTCAGATAATCATTTTTTCAATAGGAACAACTAAAATGCCTTGAGCACCTGCCTTTTTCAAATCGTCAATAATATCCCAAAATTTTTCCTCATTCAAAACAGAGTGAATCGCAGACCAACCCTCAATCGCCAAAGACACAACGGTAGGGCTTTTCATACCGGGCAAGACACTAACGATGGCTTCAATAGCATTATTTGGGGCATTCATAATGACATATTTGCTCGATTTTGCCGCCATGACGGATTCCAAACGGAATAGGAGTTTTTGCAAAATGGCTTCCCCCTCAGTATCCAATCCTTTACGGCTCACTAAAACGGCTTCGGATTTCATAATCGTTTCAACTTCCTTCAAACCATTGCTCAAAAGAGTAGAACCTGACGAAACGATGTCGCAAATCGCATCTGCTAAACCAATATTAGGTGCTATTTCAACTGAACCACTGATGACGTGAACCTCGGACGTAATGCCATGTGCAGTCAAATAGTCGTCAAGAATATTCGGATAGGACGTGGCGACTTTTCTGTCTTGAAAATACGATAAATCCTTGTATTCCAACGCTTTAGGTACAGCCAAAGACAAACGGCAGCGACCAAAATTAAGTCTTTTGATGATGTCCACTTGTGCCCGACTTTCGATAACAACGTTTTCACCCAAGATGCCTAAATCAGCGACACCATCCTCGACATACTGAGGGATGTCGTCGTCTCGCAAATAGAGAATGTCTAATGGGAAATTAGAAGCGGAAGCGACAAGTTGCGCTCGTCCGTTTTTAACATCAATGCCACACTCTTTTAATAATTCGAGTGAAATTTCAGAGAGCCGACCTGATTTTTGAATGGCGATACGAAGACGTTTCATAATTAATTAGTTATTTGTTAATTACACCAATACACCAATAACGGATAACAAAAAAAGGCTTACAGTTGGTCAACCAGTAAGCCTTTTTTTGTTTATGCGAAATAAAATCGTTTTAAAACAACGGCATCACCTGTCGCCCAAAGGCAAATTCATAAAGTGATGGTGGTGATGTTTAACAACAAAGTTCATTTTTTTTCTTTTAAAATTTTCGCAAAGGTAAATTCTTATTTTGTTTTTGATGTGTCCTTGCATTGGATTTTTTCAAATTTTTTTTGGGAGGAAAAAAGCCCCCCTCAGTAAAATTTGTTAAATTGATTATTGTTCATAAAATTCAATAGGCAGACCATCTGGGTCGGCGATAAACGTGAATTTTTTACCCGTAAATTCATCTATCCGAATCGGTTCGACAACGATGCTTTTTGTCGTTAATTCTTCAACGACAGCTTCCACCGAATCCACTTCAAAAGCGATATGCCGCAAGCCACAAGCCTCTGGTCTCGACGGGCGTTTGGGCGGATCTGGGAATGAAAACAACTCAATTTGGTAAAGTCCTGACAACATCAAATCCAACTTAAAAGATTGTCTTTCAGCCCGATACACTTCTTGTTTTATCTCAAAACCTAAAACTTCAGTATAAAAGGCTTTCGAGGTTTCGTAGTCAGAACAAATGATGGCGATGTGGTGTAAGGCGTTGATTTTCATAGAGATAGCGGTTTAAAAAATTTGGACAAGTATGTTTTTCATGTTTAAAAGTGGGGTTTTATTTAGGATTGTGAAAGATAGCCTCCCTCGGTATTTTCGACATGAAAATACCGAGGGAGGCTATCTTTGTAGTATGGATCTATCAAAACTCAAGTAACTCTAAATTTCAATAATTCTGTCACCTTTTAATATTAAATCAGTTTCGTCCTTAAACTGCTCGATATTAGCCGCATGTCCAGAATGTGACTGTGGTCTTAGGCTATTACAAACGTTACCATAGACACTATTATATTGATTTATATTGTAATTTGCTTTAAAAGTATTAACTGTAACTGTGAGTTGCTCTCGTCCTTTTTTAAACCATTGACCACCTTCTCTTGACTTTAATTCAACGAAGATTAAATTATTATCAAAACATATCAAACCGTCGCATCTACTTTCTGTTTTACCATCAGGCTTTCGGATGTCAATACAAGCATCTATTGCAATAAATTCGACTTCTTTGGTGTCTATATTTTTTACAATTCCTATCCATTTATTGTCATCAACTTCATCAATATAAGCTGGATTATTCGCAGGTGGAGGATCATCGCATAGACCAAATTCAGCTAAATTAGAAGTAGATTTACAGCGGTTAATAAAAAAATCTATTGGCATCTTTTCTCAATTTCTAATAATTTAACAAAATCATCATTGAATTCCCCTAAAAATTCATTTAAGACATTTTCATCTGATGGTAATCCTTTATAATTTGCAAGTTTTTCAATCACACCTGATTCCGCAAGTTGATAGATATTTACTATTGTTGGATTTATTATAGAATCTAATGGAACAATGTCTTTTAATTCATCAAGTAATAATTCATCAAGTAATAATTCATCAAGTTTTGATTTAATCATAAATGCTTTTATAGCTAATGTCAAATGGTTTATTATGTATGGGCTATGAGTTGTTATCACTAACTTATTTAGATTATTCTTATTTTTACTACTTAATAGTGCAAATAAGATACTTTTTTGAGATGTAGGATATAGATTTTGTTCAGGTTCTTCAACAACATTTATAAAACTTGCGTAATTAAATCGAGATGATAATTTTTCTAATGATAACCTTTTAATATCTTCCGAAATATTATCGTTAGAAAAAATTTTTTCAATTTGAAGCCGAATTTTATTTTCCTCCGCTACACTTCTTGCTTTAAATGAAGAGTTATGCTCATTAGAAATAATTTTTGATAAACTATCAGTCACTAAAAATAAAGGAACTAATGACTGATATCCGCTCGAAGCTTCTAACAAGTCAATTTCAAAATTTTCTCCAATTAACCATGATTGTTTATTTCGTTTTTTATATTCAAACATCAAATTTCCAACTGGCAGGTTAATCGTTCCAGATAAATTTTGTTTTGCGTATTCATATTCTTCTAAAAATGTATATAAAGGCAATGAAAGTCTTTTTATTAAATCAGGTCTCTCAATAGTGCTAACAAAATTTCTTTCAGCGGGTATATACATTATTTTGGGATACAGATATTCGATTTCGGTAACATCATTCTTGATAACCTCAACTTTTTTATTTTTATAAACTATTTGATACGCTTTACCGATATATTCTATATAAGAATCGTCATTAAGGTAATTTCCGATATTCTGATACCCTAAGTGTTTTTTGAAACGATTATATTGTGATAGATAATTAGCATTAAAATCTCCTCTAACTAATGCTTTTTCAATCCAAGTTAAAGTTGAATAAATTTTTGCTATTGTACTTTTTCCAGTACCTTGATTACCAATAAAAATAGTCAACCCATTAAACTCAATATATCCATTTTCGAGTTCGTCAGTATTTCTAATGGGTCCTACATTGTTAATTTTAAGTTTAGTCATTTAATTATAAATATTTTTGTATTTGCAATCCAAAATCATTTTTACTTCTGCACACAAAATTACGCATTTACCATTATATTTTATCAAAGCATTACAAAACAACCCGAAAATACTCAAGGGGTCTCTTTTGCACCCAAAGCGATGCCGCCGCCATTATAAAATCACAATCCCTTTACCCTTGATTTCTGCATCAATAAAGCCGTTGTCACCGCTTTCAAAATCGGCAGTGTTGTAGGTATGCAATTCTAACATAACATAAGGCGACTGAATTTTAATGTCTCGAAACGGCTCGACATCTAAAATAGGTAAGCCTTCAAAATCATCAGAAACCAAAGCAATATCAACATCAGAATAATCATGCTGTTCGTTTCGTGCATACGAACCAAATAAAATGACATGCGACAAGGAAATTCCTCTCGATTGAATAGCATCAACAAATTGACGCACGCGTTTTATGGCAGCTTGTTGAGTAAGCTGTTTCTCAACTGCTCGATGCTGTCTAACAGCGTCTTTGTGTATGAATGTGTGCATAACTTCTTGATTTTGAACTGATAATCGGGATAACGCGTTTGCATTTGAAACAAACCCATTCTATCCAAAATAAATTCTTCTTCTAATGATAATTCCAATTCAGTCTGTTGCTTCAAAAATTCAAGATTGTGAACTTTCGGCGGAGAATTAGTGGTATTATCTTTAACCCAATGCGCTTTTAGCAGTTTTTCAAGCACCAAATGTGCAAAAAACAAGCATTGTAAATAATGCCCTTTGTCAAAAAGGGTTTCTACGGCTGTCCAATCTGAATCGGCAGTTTTTCGCCAATAATCGATATGGTCTTGTTTGTCCATTTTCTCAATGTATTTCGTTTGGATAAATCGGTGTGGTTGTTTCTACAAAAATAAACGATATCTTTAGAAAAATGTAAAAAAAGAATGATTTTCGCCTTTTATAGTTGCTCTTTTGACTCCCTTAGTAAAAATCTATCTTTGCGTTTACCAAAAGTCTTACCCATATTTTTACTCATATTTTTATCCATAAATATCCATATAACCTCTATTTTTCAAATAGTTATTCAAAAATATCCATAAAACTTTAAGCCTTCTTATTTTTAGTTCAATAAAATCCATAGCACACCCCCTCAGTATTCCAAGCAAAACAATACACTTTTTCTAATTTTTATCTACTTTCGCCCTATATGGTCCAGCAGGAAAAAGAACAGGAATTTGGCAAAAACGAGGTGTTGGCACGCATCGAACACTTGGGTTTTGTCGTTTCGCGAAAAGTGGAATGGGGCGACTCGGTTTATGCGTTGAACGATGAAATCCTTATTGACCTCGAATATACCCCCCTCAGTACGCGCCGTCGGGAATACCTATTTCGGCTTGACAAAAAGCGTTTAGATTTTTTTTATCAAAACCACCGCAATTATTTTCTGCTCTTGATTTGTGAAAGCGATAAGCGGGTTTTTCTATTGCCGTTATCGCTCATTATGGAAATTTTTGACGATATATATGCGTCAGGCAATGATTTTAAAAACTTCAAACCCACGGTCAAACTCCGAAATGGCGTGTGGTTTTTGCGCTTTTTTGGGCAATATGACATCACGGATTACCTCAATCGCTACGATTTCCTCATTGCGGAATCGAAAACCTATCGGCAAGTGCCCACACGTTATAATACAGTCATCGAAGTTCAAACCTTAGAAGAACGTTACGAACAACTCTCCTATGCGGGCGATTTGCGGCGTGATTCCATACATGCTGCAACGGTTGATATGTTAAGGAAAATAGGGGAGTGGTCAGGTTTTGATGCCGTTATTGAGAAAAAACCGCACGGTTTGAGCGATTTTCCCTATGAAATTGATGTTTTATGGTACAAAAACGGTGATTTATATCTCGCCATTGAAGTTTGTCATCATGGCGTTGTTGAAAAAGATAAAGATTCATTGAAACTGGCGAAACAACAAGGTGCACGCAAAGTCATTATTGTTTCAGAGATTAATAAAATGGAAAGAATTCGTAAATTGTTTCAATATGAAGGAGAGATAAAATCGTGGGCAGAAGTGTGGTCTTTTGAACGGGTATTCGGTATGTACGAGTCAGGGCTGCGTTTTTTCAAGGATTTTGATAAATTCAAACGTTACGGTTGGCAAGAAGGGTTATCAGAATTTATATAAACGTCAATTAGTCATTTGTCATTTAGTGATTATTGTCCTGTTGAAAATGACATAATGACTATTGACGAATGACTAATTGGCTATTGACTTTTTTTATCAAAATATGGCTTAAACACTTTTTTATCTAAGATAAGAAAGAGCAAAATGGCATTGGTTAAGATAAAACCATAAAACAATACAGGATTTGAGAACCATGCCGTCACCCCCTCAGTAGGAATAGACTCTAAAAGTGGGAAATCTGTTTTAGGCGTTGGAACATTCGTATTAGATATCAAAGCAAGAACTATTGCCCCCAAAACTGACATAAACGCGAAGAAAAACAAAGGCAAACGGTCTTTTGCAGGCTGTATCTTAACCGACGGCTGCAAACGTTCCATCAAATTTTGTTCAAAACGCATCGAAGGCGCATCCAAATCCAAATGGCAAAGTTGGTCATGCAAGGAAGCAAAAGTCCCAAAATGTGCACGATATTCTGCGTCAGTTTTCAGCAGTTGCTGATGTTCTTTTTGTAGTTCGGGCAAAGCTGTGCCGTCAATGATGTCCCAAATTTGTTCCTCTGTCATTTTGTTATTAGTTATTGGTTATTTGTTAATGGTTATTAGTTAATCGTTATTCAGAAATAACTAATAACCAATAACCATTAACAAATAACCAGCTTATAATAAATTTTTTTCTTCTCCTTTTAATAAAGTCTGCATCGCATCAGCCAAACGTTTTCTAGCGCGGTGCAATTTTACTTTTACGGTATTGGCTTCGATGCCAACAATCTCGCCGATTTCTTCTAAAGAATTTTCCTTCAAATAAAAAAGCGTTATCATAGTAACATCGTCTGGCGATAAAAGTTTAAGTGCTTTTTGTATGTAATACTTTTGTTCTTTCTGTTTTAGCTTATCAGAAGCATCGTTTCCACCCCTCAGTACCTGTGCATTTTCGATATCTTCTGTCCGCATTTTACGCCGTTGTTGCACTGTCAAAGCGCAATTAACAACGATGCGATAAAGCCACGTTGTAAATTTAGCTTCTCGATTAAATGCCGCCAAACCATTGTAGGCTCTTACAAAAGCATCTTGCGCAGCTTCCTCGGCATCTTCACGACTGTTCAAAATACGGAACGCCAATGTAAACGCATAGTCTTTATGCCGATTCACAAGTTCGCGGAAAGCCACCGAATCACCCCTCAGTATGCGTTCAATTCTCTCTGCGTCCGTATCAATAATTGCTATTTGGTCCACGTTTATGTTTTAACTTTCTGATTCTAAGATTCAGAGTTCGGCGAAAAGGTTACGGTTGTTTCCTATTTTTTAACAAAAATTTAGAGAATAATTATAGTACATTCAAAATCAAGGTGTGTACTTTTGTGTTTATATTTTTTTAACCATTTGATAATCACTTGTTTATGAAAAAGATACATTTCTTATCGAAAAAATATTTGCAATTTGCTGCTTTAAGCATTTTTATTTTTGCTGCACAAAACGACGTTGCTGCGCAAACAGCGCATACTTTATTGAGAAAAGCAGATAAAAACTATCTCAATAATGATTATAAATCGGCGGAGGAAAATTATACGAAAGCTCAACTTGCAGGACGTACTGACAAAGGTGATTACAATCTTGCAAACTCAATTTATCAGCAGCAACGTTATGACGAAGCTGCAAAACAATATGCTGACATTGCTATAAAAACTCAAGATAATAAATTGAAATTCAATTCTTTATATAATAAAGGGAATGCTCATTTTTGGAAAAAGGAATATGATAAATCTATTGACAGCTACAAAAATGCCTTGCGTATGAATCCGAAAGATTCAGATGCTAAAAAGAATTTGGCATTGGCACAACGTATGTTGCAGCAGCAGCAACAGCAACAAAAAGACAAAGAAAATCAAGATAAAAACAATAAAAATAAGAACAAAGACAAGAAAAACAAACAGCAACAAGAGCAAAATCAGCAACAACAAAATCAAAACCAAGATGATAAAAAAGAACAAGATGAGCAGCCACAAACCCAACAGGAGATGAAAAAAGAACAAGCTCGTCAAATTCTAAAAATCATGGACGATGAAGAACGCAAAGTGCAGGAAAGGATGCGCAAAGGCAAACCTAAGCCTTCGCGTTCAACCAAAGATTGGTAGCTGATAACAACTTTCCAAAAGTTCCAACTTTTGGAAAGTTTTTCTCTTTTAACAAACATAAACCGCTGAAAATGAAGGGCATACGCTTACTTTTTCTTTTTGTAATACTCACATCTTTTCATCAAAAACCAACTGCTAAATGGGGCTTTTTTGGGCATAAACGCATCAATCGGTTAGCTGTTTTTACGTTACCAGAAGAGATGTTGCCCTTGTTCAAAAAAGAAATTGAATACCTCACAGAGCATTCCGTTGACCCTGACCGACGCCGTTTTATCGTTCCTGCTGAAGGATTTCGACACTATATCAACCTCGATAAGTGGACGTATTTACCACAAGATAAAATCGAAGCGCAGATATTGCACACCGATATTTTTTTTGTCAATGAAAAAAATGATACCGCACTACTCATTGATTATCAAAGCATTAGAAAGCAAAAAAAGGATTATTATTTAAAAGCTAAAAGCATTAAACGGCTATTTGGAAGAGATTCTATTGTTGTGGCGGACTCTGCTTTTAGGCGTTTTTTTATGTACAATGTTTCAAAAATTCAACCCGATGACCCCCTCAGTATTTCGCCCGATTCTTTGCTTAATTTTTTTAAAAAAGAAAGACTTTTGCTTTTATCAAAAGCAAAAACGGAAGGTATAAAAGCTGTTTTTGCAAAAGACAAATTGACGCAACACGGCATTTTGCCTTACCATTTACAAACCATTCAGCGACAATTAACCGATGCATTTATGTCAAAAAATAAAATGAGGATATTGAAATTGGCGGCTGAATTGGGACATTACCTCGCCGATGCACACATTCCGTTGCATACAATTTCCAATTACGATGGACAATTAACCAATCAAAACGGCATTCACGCCTTTTGGGAAAGTCGTTTGCCAGAGCTTTTTGCTGACAATCAATACGATTTTTTTGTCGGTAAAGCGACTTATATTGAGCAACAACGACCTTATTTTTGGAATATCATTTTTCAATCTAATAAGCTCTCTCCCAATGTTTTACAAATTGAAAAAGATGTATCGCAACAGTTTGAAGTAGATAAAAAATATTGCCCTGAAACCATTAATGGATTTGAAGTCCAAAAGCCGTGTTTTGATTTTGCAAAAGCGTATCACGACCGATTAGGTGGCATGGTTGAAGAACAAATGCGGCGCGCCATTTTAGCGGTGGGTTCGGCTTGGTATAGCGCGTGGGTTGATGCGGGGCAGCCCGACTTATCTAATTTGACAAATACCCCCCTCAGTATAAACGATGAAAAAGAGCAAAAAGAAGCGGAAAAGAAAATGCAAAACGCAGGAAAAATGTTGGGAAGACCAGAAGAATATGCCCCCTAAATCCCCGAAGGGGGACTTTTTGATGCGTTCGTTGTTTTAAAGATTAGAATTAAATTCCCAAAAAGGGGGGCTTTTTATCGTTCAGTTTATTTGAAATTCAAAAGTAAAATTCAAACGAACGTATCAAAAAGTCCCCCTTCGGGGGATTGGGGGGCTATAGCATAGTCTTAAAATAGGCAGCAAATTCATTAATCGTCATACTGCCCATATCGCCTTTGCCCTTGTCCGCTTCTTTATCACCTGCTCCTTGTTTGCGAACAGAAATAGTGCCTTCGGCGGCTTCTTTTTCTCCAAGAATAAGCATAAAAGGGACACGTTTTAATTCTGTATCGCGGATTTTACGACCAATTTTTTCGGCACGCTCATCAACGAAACCGCGGATATCGTGTTCTGCTAATTGATTCAAAACGTTTTGGGCATAGTCGCCAAAACGGTCTGAAATTGGCAAAATCGCTACTTGATCGGGTGTCATCCATAAAGGAAATTTGCCCGCGCAGTGTTCCGTCAAAACACCAATAAAACGTTCCATCGAGCCAAAAGGCGCGCGGTGAATCATAACAGGGCGGTGCGTCTGGTTGTCTGCGCCAATGTATTCCAATTCAAACCGGTTGGGCAAATTGTAATCCACTTGAATTGTACCCAACTGCCATGAGCGTCCGATGGCATCTTTGACCATAAAATCGAGTTTCGGACCATAAAAAGCGGCTTCGCCGTACTCAATTACGGTTTTCATATCCACTTTTTTAGTTGCTTCAATGATAGCATTTTCTGCTTTCTCCCACAAATCATCAGAACCAATGTATTTTGAACGGTCGGTTTGGTGACGTAGAGAAATTTGAGCAGTGTAGTTGTTAAAACCCATTTTTTCCAAAACGAATTGCGTCAAATTTATCACGTCAATAAACTCCGCTTCCAACTGTTCGGGCATACAAAAGATGTGCGCATCGTCTTGCGTAAAGCCGCGAACACGCGTCAAACCGTGCAATTCGCCTGTTTGTTCATAACGGTAAACGGTACCAAATTCAGCAAAACGCAAAGGCAGTTCCTTGTAAGAACGTGGTCGATGACCGTAAATCTCGCAGTGATGCGGACAATTCATTGGTTTCAAAAGGAAAACTTCACCTTCACGCGGTGTTTGAATGGGTTGGAACGAATCTGCGCCATATTTTTGCCAGTGCCCCGATGTTTCATACAATTTTTTGCTGCCAATGTGTGGCGTAATAACAGGTTGATAACCACGTTTGATTTGCTCTTTTTTCAAAAAATCTTCCAAACGGGAACGCAACGCCGCGCCACGAGGCAACCAAATCGGCAAACCTGCACCTACTTTTTCAGAAAACATAAACAGTTCCAACTCTTGACCCAACTTGCGGTGGTCACGTTTGAGGGCTTCCTCAATCATCACCAAATGGTCTTTCAACTCCTGAGCTTTCGGAAACGTGATACCGTACACGCGGGTCATTTGTTTGCGTGTTTCGTCACCGCGCCAATACGCTCCCGCAACTTTCATCAACTTAATTGCCTTGATATTTTCCGTTGTCGGGATGTGTGGACCTTTGCAAAGGTCTGTAAAATCGCCTTGTGTATAAAAAGTGATGTCACCGTCGTTCAGACCTTCTAAAAGTTCCAATTTATACTCGTCGCCTTTTTCTGTAAAATATTGAATGGCATCCGCTTTGGACACATCTTTGCGGATATAAGCACTCTTTTTACGCGCCAAATCAAGCATTTTCTCTTCGATTTTCGCAAAATCGTTGGTAGAAAGTGATGTGTCGCCCATATCCACATCATAATAAAAACCTGCATCGATGGCGGGCCCAATACCAAATTTGGTGCCTGGATACAACGCCTCTAACGCCTCCGCAAATAAATGCGCAGATGAATGCCAATAGGTTTTTTTTGCTTCGGGCGCATCCCACGTTAACAACTGTAATGACGAATCTTTATCAATGGGGCGCGTCAAATCGCGGACTTCGCCATCTACTTTAGCAGCCAAAACTTTTTGAGCCAAGCCCATCGAAATGCTTTTGGCGATGTCTAGTGCGGACGTACCGCTTTCATATTGTCGGATATTACCGTCTGGAAATGTGATGTTTATCATAAAAAACGCCTGTCGTTATAGAGTTATAAGGTGATTTTAACGAAAATACTGAGGGGGTGTTTCGCTTTTGGATTTCGGATTTGAGATTTCGGATTTACATTATTAAATATCGGCATTAAAATTGGGCGCAAATTTAGAGATTTTATTAAAACAAAAACGCCGATTGTGTACAATCGGCGTTTTTGTTGAAAAATAGAGGCTTAAGTTGTGAATGAGATATAACTATCTATGTTGTTGCTCATAATTATTAATAAACTCTGTCAATACATCGCCCACGAGGTCTTTTACAAAGGCGCGTTCTTGCTTTGCAATGTTTTTCAATTTTTCAATTTTCTTATTTTCAAACATTATTGTGAACCGTTTGATGGGCGCATGTTCCAATCCAACGAGTGAAGTATCTATAGTCTCACGGATAAGCGCATCAAGTCCTGCCAAAGGTTTTTTGTATTTATTACGCTTAGTACTGAAAGGGTCATCCATGTCCATATCTCGGCGTAATTTTTCAGCTTTTTCTTCAATAGCTTCTGTAAAAGCATCTTGGAAGAGCGAATCAAGGTCACTGGTAAAATTTTTTGTAGTCGTCCGTTTCATTACAACGGCTTTGACCTCCGCCTCGAGTTCAGATACTGAGGGGGGCGGTGCTTGTGCCGCAATAGCTGAATCAACGAAATCTTGTTCGTCATTTGGGCTATCGAAAAGCGAATCGAGTCCGCTTGAAAATCTTTTTTTGCTCATGATTCCATGCTTTCATAATGTGTCACTAATAAGCTACTGCTGCATTCCACGAATTAAACAACGGATACATTTTCCAGTCGTTCTAAAATTTCGTGACACAGACTCATATAATCTGTAGCACCCGCCGACTTGGGTTGATACATAAAGATGTCTTTTCGCTGTGCGGGCGCTTCTGCAAGGGCAACCGTATCTCGGATATGGGTTTTAAACACTTTTTCGCCAAAATATTTATGTATTGTCTCTACAACATCTCTATTCAGAATACGGCGTGAATCGTACATAGTTGCCACAACACCACCGATTTCAAGGTTTTTGTTTAATCTAAATTTTACTTTGTCAATGACTTGTTTGATTTTAGCCAAGCCTTGCAAAGCCAAGAATTCCGTTTGCAGGGGAATGATAACAAATTGGCAACTCGTAAGAGCGTTTAAAGTCAAGAGACCCAATGATGGTGGACAGTCAATAATGATATAATCGTATATATCGGTTAAAGGCTCAAACATCTCACGAAGGATGTACTCACGTCCCGCCTCATTGATGAGCTCCATTTCAGCACCCGACAAATCGAGCGATGAAGTGATAACATCTAAATTTTCTCGAACCGTATAAGGCTCTGGTTCTGATTCACCGCGCAAGGCTTCGTAAATCGTGACGCGCTGACGCGGAATCCCGAGTGAGAGCGTAAGGTTTGCTTGCGGGTCAAGGTCAACGAGCAGCACTTTTTTACCGAGTTCGACGAGTCCAGCACCAATATTGATTGCACTTGTCGTTTTGCCGACACCGCCTTTATGATTGAGTAGAGAAATGATAATTCCCATAGAAAAAGATTTCGCGTTACTGTTTTTTGAATTTGTGAAAGTAGAAAAAAAATTTCAGATTCGATAGAAAATGAAATTTTCATCGAGCAAAAGTACGTTTTTCCTCTTTTTTTCCAACAAAATAATTAGACATTGTAAATAGATTCTAACATCCTTGAATAAAAAATTATTGTTTTTTGATTGTTATAATTGTTTTTTCGCTTGGCGAAGAACTCTTAAAGTAAGTCATAACACATTTTTTTGATACAATACTGAGGGGTAAAAAACAAATTTTATATTTTTGTATTAAATTAAAAATCAAGTACAGCTAAAATTTTTCAATAAATGACTGCAAATCAGTTATTTATAATATCAAACAAAAAATTTTGAAACAAAGAAGATGTTTTTTATGAAAAAATTTGTTTATAAAAATCATTTGTTTTAACTTTGACTCTTAATTAGTGAAAATGTTTTAAATCGCTTTAAAAATTTATATTTCTTACTTTAAAATTCTGAAATGCTATGATAAGAGAAGACAGAGTCATGCTCAATGACAGATTCTTAAAAATCTTCAAACAACTTGAAGATAAAGGCACTATCGTCAAAAATGACCGCAATGGGCGGGGCGTTGGCGATGTCGCCGAAAAAGTTTTAGGGAATAAGAGCTACGGACATATTATTCGAGCTTACCTTGATCCAAGCAGTAAACGCGTGATTGATTATGGGCAGGCACGTCAGTTTTGTCGCGCTTATAACATAAGCGAATCTTTTATGATTGAAGGTGTTGGTCAACCTTTTGAAGATGATTCGCAAGCATCAAAAATGTACGATATGTACACGTTTAGTGAAGGACCGAAAGGCAATATCGTCTTTACAACCGTCGAAGCCTTTGCAGGTACAGCCGTTGATGTCGGCAGTTTTGCCCGTGAAAGCAACAGTCATTTTGCCATTCCAGGCATTTCAGGGGGTAATTTAGTCGCTTTCCCCATCAATGGTAACTCTATGGAACCTGTAATAAACAATGGAGATATAGTCGTTTGCCGCGAAATCAATAGTGTTCAAGATGTCAAAGAGAATGAAATATATGCTGTTCGCAGCAATGGTTCTGTTTGGGTCAAATATGTGAAGTGCATCAAAAACAAAGGCGGGCGCATAACTAATCTACGCCTTGTATCTGCAAATTACCTTGAACATGACCCTTTCAACGAAGAAGTCAACGAATTTACTAGACTATATAAAGTTATTCGTCGCATTAGTCAGTTTTGATTTATATCCATGTTAGTAGCTCGAATTTTGATTCGAAAGCGCATTATGAGATATCAAGCATAGCAACGGATTGAAACCTGTTGTTAGTAATAAGTTTTTTCTCTCGTTTTAATATCCTGCTGTTTTTTTGATGCGATGTCCCGGTACCGTTAGTATTCGGGACGTTTTTTTTGATGCAGGATATACATAAATCTCAGGCTTGAAAATGAAAAGACCAAATTTCTTTATAAAGAAATTCGGTCTTTTCATTTTTTAACCTTTCTGTTTCTAAGCATTAAACGGGTTTTGCTTCATTGTCATCTGTTAAATCTTTGACTTCATCGACAACCGTATTTTTTGCATCTTCAAGTTTTTCTGTTGCATTATCTGTTGCGTTTTCTAACTGCTCTCCTGTGTCAGAGACAGCTTCGGAGACATTGTCAACTTTATCCGCAACGAACTGGTTAGCGTCGTCAACTTTATCAGAGGCAGCTTGCGAGACATTGTCAACTTTATCAGAAACAAATTCTTTAGCATCCTCGACTTTATCAGAGACAAATTCTTTGGCATCCCCGACTTTATCAGAGACATACTCTTTGGCGTCTTCAAGTTTGTTAGCAACTGTGTCTTTGAGGGCATCCAAATCAACGCCTGTCGTTTCTTCGATTGCTTCTTTCGCTTTGGTGAGCATATCACCTGCTCCTTTCAATAAATCGCTTAATGCCATGATTTTTTTATGTTTTTACACCCCCTCAGTAAAGAGTGAGGTTTTGATTAAAAAAATATTGTTTATACTACTTTAAGGAGACAATATTCGTCAAAAGTGACTGTATCACAAACATTTTAGTACAAATTTTTTCTGATAAAAAATAAAGTAACTATCCAGCCCCTACGGTCAGGATATTTTTTATGAATAAAATAAAAAGAAATAGTAGATTTACAATAGATGACATCTGAATCAAAAATACA
>JAYTUQ010000415.1:0-1030 GCA_043744455.1 Saprospiraceae bacterium
AATTATAAAATAGTTTTTAATTAAATTATTGATAGCGACAATACAAAACGCGCATTGCGTTTTTTGTATTGTTACAAAGTGTACGCAACCACTTGCATAAATAACACATCTATCCACAAATATACTAATTATGACAATACATAGTTAACCGAAGACAGCTTACTGCACAAATTTTTTTAAGGTGCATGGGCTTTTAGATGCGTTTTCCGAAAAATTTAAAGCCGTGCCTTTAAGCTAAGAAGTAGCCGTCGCGTTTTCATTCATTTACTCATGTCTAAGACATACAATATAGCATGTGTCGCATCAGGAGACGTTTACAAGCGAGCGTTTTTTTTTGAAGAATTGTTGACAGCGAAGAATTGGTGACAGCGGGGACAAATTGCGACAGTCGTTTTAGTATTTGTTCATACATTTCTATAATTGATTGGTGTCCTCCATAGGGTTGCCGATAACGTTAAAGTGTTTATGAAGTTGTAGCATTTGAAAAACATCAGTTTCAATTAATCACAAAAGCAAAATAGCGATTAAAAGTTGAATGCTTAACGTCCAGCCACAATTTTATAAACACACTGTTATGTACAGTCACTTTTAATATCAAGGAGTCTTTACCTGCCTTAGGATTGCAATAACGTGTTCTTCGTCTGTACCACAACAACCGCCAAACACGTTTAGCTGATTAAATGTTTCTTTCAGCCTCTTATTCTCACTACCTAATTCCTCTGGATTTCCTCTGTCTAATTCTGTGGCTTCATCCAACTCTGCATGACTTTTACAAGAAGCATTTGCCCTAATTCCCTTTATTCGCTTAGTCCATTGCTCATTTATCCCGTCTTGCAATTCATTTATAAAGTGTGTGGGATGAGCACAATTAATCATAAAATATATGGGGGGTTCTTTTACACTTTCGTCAACTTGTTCAATTGCTTCTTTTAAGTAACTATCCAGCCGCCACAGGCATATTGACCATTGCCTTGACAGCATGGAAAACAGATTGCCCATTTTTGACAGCGGTATCAATAATGGAACGAAT
>JAYTUQ010000416.1:0-4048 GCA_043744455.1 Saprospiraceae bacterium
TTTGAACCCTTCATTTTGAGATGTGGTCTCGCAAGGATTCGAACCTTGAACCTTCTGATTCGTAGTCAGATGCTCTATCCAGTTGAGCTACGAAACCAACAATTGCGTTTTGCGGTTGCAAAGATAAAGCAATATTTCTTTCCACCAAGTCCTTTTTAAAAGTTTTCTTTAAAAAAAATATTTTTTTCTTTTTAAACGATGTTAAAACTTCACGATTTTACTTGTTCTCGCCTTGTCCCCAATAGATATTTTAAGAAGATAACTACCCGCCTGTAGCGTATGGGTGTCAAGCAAAACAGCATTTTGGCCCGCATTGATACTGAGGGGTATCGTTTGGAGATTGCGACCCAACAAATCAAAGATTTCTACTTTTCCTTTATCCGTTGTTGTAGAAGTCATATGGACTTGAACCAAATCCATAAAAGGATTGGGTGAAATTCTAATGGCTGTTTTGTCCAATTCCCCAATCGAAGTTAAAACTCGTGTGCCATTGGCAAACCAATTACCAAATGAGGCATCGGTTTTGAAGATAATGGGCGCGCCATTTGGTTCTAATTTATTGCTCGAAACTTTGATAATGCCAAGACGCGAATTGCCCGATTGATCTTCATTGGTAAACAAAATGCGATCATCCGTCCGTGAATAACTCGGATAAGCAACAGTATTGTTTTCATAAATACCCGTCGTTGCCTGCGTGACTGTCCCTTTTTGTGTATTGGCAGCTAAAATATAATAAGCCCTCTTGTTCGGGTCGGTATCATCAAAAAAGTCGAAAGCGACGATATAAGGTGAATTTTTGGCATAAGTCGGGTCTGCAATGCTTGTATTTTCGGGCAAATCTGTAAAAAGTTTCTCGATGCGTGCCGTTGTTGCCCAATTATTGGTTTGGTTTGACCATACATCAATCACACCAACATCCCAATATTCGATAGCCGCACCGCTTTGACCATTGATTCGGTTGTAGGCATCATAGAGTACAGATGTGCCGAAATGATCCCATTCGAGAAAATCTGAATATTGGACAGCCCCTGAATTAACTCCTGAAAACGTCGGATTGAACAATTTGAATGTCTCCCATTTACTTTTGGCAAATGAATACAACCACATGGTATCTGTTCCATCGTTTGCGGCTATTTTACTACCATCTCTTGAAACCGCCACATTATTCCAAATAGGATCAGATTGAATAACGACATCCGTAGCCGTCGGTGGATTTGTGCTCCAATTCAAGGTAACGAGATACATTTTTTTATCCCGACCTATATAAAAAATGTATTTCCCATTATCCGAAACGCTGGGTTTGTTGGCAATGCCACGTGAACTCAATGTTTGACTTGTAGAACCCGTCCCATTTGTTAATTGTAACTTTGTTTGGTCATTACTGACATAAACAACCCAATCCGAACCTGGATTAACGGCTAAATCTTGTTGATATACCACACCTGTAGTTGTGCCTCCTCCGCCTATGCCCACTTGTCCGAAGGCATTTTGCGCAGCCGTTATAATAGCCGCATTGGTGGGAAACAAATCTTTGCAGGATTGTTCCACTGCCGCGCGACAGTCAATGAATTTTGATGAAGCGACAAGGTAGGTCGTCAGAGCCCGATAGAAGACTTTCTCCGCATTGGCTTTTCCAACAGCCGCATTGGTGGCAAAAAGATAATATGCATAGTTCGTTATGCCTGAATTGATATGCACCCCGCCATTATCCGACGAACCATTGTATTTTTCGTTCACGTGTTTAGGCTGCCAGCCCATGCTGTTAATACCCGTGCCACCATTATTTGGATTTGCCATGTCGCGAAGAAATCCTGTCGGAAAAACTGACCGCCCATTGACAACGTCTTCGCCAATTTGCCAATCATCGCGGTCAATCATACAGCCAAAAATATCGGCAAAAGACTCATTTAAAGCACCAGGCTCATCTTTGTACTTCAAATTGGCTGAATTTTGAATAACACCATGTGAAATTTCATGTCCTGCCACATCCAGACCACGTGCTAAAGGCAAAAAGGCTTGTGAACCATTGCCATAAAACATCGCCTCGCCGTTCCAATAAGCATTGTCCATAGATTGTCCGCCATCGGTGACATTTATAAAACTTGTAATTGTGCCGCCTTTGGCATTTAAAGAGTTGCGATTGAAGGTCGTGCGGTAGTAATTAAACGAAGTCCCCGCATTGTTGTGGCTCGAAACCGCTTTTTGATTGTTCCAACTATTGTTCGTGGAGGTAATGTAAGAGTAAGGACCATCATCTGTATTGTTGTAATCAAACGTCTGAATCGCACCAATGGGTTTATTGGGCATTAAAGAGGAGGGATTATACATACTACGAGACGCATCGAGCATATAATATTTTGACCCAACTTGATAGGTATTGATGGTACGAGAAGCATTGAGTAAGTCTAAAGCAGTTGCTGTAAAAGCACCGTCCAAGACAGTTCTATCCGAAACATTAAGGTTTGGCCCCTCAGTATTTTCAGAAATTTTGGGCGCAACATCCTTTTTTTCCATTTCATTTGCACTGTGAACATGTCCCGAAATGGTGCAAGAACTGTGATAAAAGTCCAAAATTGCCCCATTTTGGGCATCAATGAAGTATTCGTAACGATGCAAAACGTTCGGGTAAGCAACGACATGCCAAGTCAAGCGTTCGGCACCACGTTGTTCATTTTTATGAAAAATAACCAATTCACTGCGCAATTGCTCGCCGCCAATTTGTTCTTTTGCAGCATCAGGCAATGTTTTGAAACCTATTTTTTTTTCTAAATCAGCACGGACAAGCGTTTCCGCTTGGGTATTCAAAATGCTCGGTTCGAGTTTTTTTACTGAGGGGGTCGGAAAATAGATACCATTGAACAATGTTATTTGCCCTTCTTTTTCATGGACGATAATTTCGCTGCCCCACACAGGAATTTTGCTTAAAACTTGCTGCATACGGATGTGCGTTTGCCCGCTTTCATCGGTTTCAATAGATTTTATGACAAATTCATCCAACGGTTTTTGTATTTGAATGCCTTTTGACACAGCCGACAAATATTGAAAAGCACTTTCTTCAACCGTTTTTAAGGTCGGATACTGAGGGGTGGGCAAAGTACCTTCAATCATCGTTGGCAAACCCGCATCTGATGTTTTAACAGTCAAACCACTGGGCAACAAACTTGTCCGCTTCTGCAAATAGGGTATAGACTGAATGGATGACTGCCCAACAAGCGGTTGCGTGGCAATGGGTACGCCCGTCGCAGGTGCATTTATAGGTTGTGGAAAATCATGTGGAATGGATTGAATGTTTTTATTTTTAAATGGCTTTTGAGACCAACCAACGAGCGTAAATATTAAAATCGGTAGTAGAATAAATATTCGTTTCATCATCTTAAGTTTTTGATTGTCAATGTGTTAATAAAAAATGCATCGCTTTTTGGTATTTTTATTTTTTAAGATTTTTATTCATGTTAGGTAATTCACTACTCAATCTTTTAAAATATTCTTCAATGTTTTTTGGCGCATGAGGGTCGTTTCCACTGCCCTCCCAAACAATTTTATTGTCTTTTTTGCCTTCTCTTTTGAGAATAATATAATGATAAATATTGCCTGGTACATCATAAAGCCACGTGTGTAAACGCATAGAATCAACCTCAGCATAATAAGCTGCTGCCTTCTTTTTACCTATTTTTTTGACAATATGTTGTGTTGCAGAATCTTTTTGAATCTTAACAATATAACCATTCTGAAGCAACGCGTATTCATGCACCATCCCTGTAAAGCCGCCGCCATGACCAAAAACAATTTGCATGGCGGGTAATTCATTCGTTGCAATTGTGCGGGTACAGCCGAAAAGCCCTAAAAAAAGTATAAGTATGAGTGGAGAAGCCCATTTAATAGGTTGTATATGGCTAGAAGGCAAATTTTTAGTAAAAAAGGTAGTATATAAATTAAGTTTCATATTTATTGATTAACTTGACTTTGTTAAATTAGGAATAAAACGAATATTTCTAATTCATGATGAATTTATTTTATATTTAGATTGAGTTGCTTTAGCCCTTTTAAA
>JAYTUQ010000417.1:0-1026 GCA_043744455.1 Saprospiraceae bacterium
CAATCAAACAGTTATGCAACTGCCTGTTCCAACAAACGATACTACCGAACTGATTAACTTTGCGCTTCGTGGTCTGAATTCCATTTTTAAGGAAGGCTACCGATTTAAAAAAGCGGGAGTTATAGTGAGTGAAATTTTGCCGGAACGACCCTTGCAAAGTGATTTGTTCGACACGCGTGACCGCCAGAAATTCAACCGGATAATGAGGGTGATGGATAGCTTGAATGATTCGTATGGAAAACAAAAAGTAAAGATTGCCGCTCAGGGTTTTGACCGAAAATGGAAATTGAAAAATGAAAAACTATCGCCCTGTTATAGTACAAATTTGGGAGATGTGGTCGAAGTAAAGGCAGAGTAAAAAGGATAAAAAAAAGACAGTCACATTTTCATGTAACTGTCTTTTTTGCTGTGGCGTCACCAGGAATCGAACCGGGGACACAAGGATTTTCAGTCCTTTGCTCTACCAACTGAGCTATATCACCCTTTCAGATTGGGTTTGCAAAAATAGAAATGTTTTTGTCTTAATGAAAATAAATCTCAGCTATTATATTTAGTTTTTACTTTTAACCTGGGTATATTGCGCTGAATCAATCAATTCATGGCATTTCAACTCTTATTTATTTTAATTCTGGTCGCCTCAATTGTTCTTTTTACAAAGAATATCAGGCAAATCAGCAGGAATATAGCCTTAGGCAAAGACAAAAAATTAACTGATCAACCCGGTAAACGAACTGTAACCATGCTAAGGGTTGCCTTTGCCCAGGGTAAACTACTGATCAAACCCATACCCGGGGTAATGCATTTTCTGGTATATGCCGGATTCGTACTCATAAATATTGAGGTGCTCGAAATTCTCATTGATGGTATTGCAGGTACACACCGGGTTTTCTCTTCTTACCTTGGCGGCTTTTATAATTTTCTAATTGGTGGTTTTGAAATTCTGGCATTTCTCGTCTGGATAGCCTGCGTTGTTTTTCTTGCCCGCAGGAACTGGTTGAAGCTAAAAAGATTTTCAGGTGTTGAAAT
>JAYTUQ010000418.1:0-4040 GCA_043744455.1 Saprospiraceae bacterium
TGAGGCAGGTGACATCGTTGCAATCGTCGGTATTTCTGAAATCCGTACAGGTGATACATTATGTGCACTTGATAAGCCGATTGTTTTGGAATCAATGACATTCCCAGAGCCCGTTATCTCTTTGGCGATTGAACCAAAAACACAGAAAGATATGGACAAAATGGGCATGGCTTTGGCGAAATTGTCTGACGAGGATCCTACTTTTAAAGTTAAATATGACGAAAATACAGCTCAAACCATCATCAGTGGTATGGGTGAGTTGCACTTAGAAATTTTGGTTGACCGTATGAAACGCGAATACGGTGTTGAGTGTAACCAAGGTGCACCTCAAGTAAACTATAAAGAGGCTTTGACACAATCAACGACTCATCGCGAGAAATTGAAGAAACAATCGGGTGGTTCTGGTCTCTTTGCAGACATGGAATTCACTTTGGGACCTGCTGACCAAGACTTCCTTGACAGTGATGACTTCAAATCTGGCAAGAAAAAATTACAGTTTGAGTGGGCAATTGTCGGTGGTGCGATTGATAAAAATTATATCAAACCTATTACAGACGGTTTCACGGCGATGATGAACAATGGTATTTTGGCAGGTTACAATATCGAATCCATGAAAGTTCGTGTAATAGATGGTGGTATGCACTCTGTCGACTCGAAACCAATTGCCTTTGAATTGTGTGCAAAAGAAGGTTTCCGTGAAGCTGCTCCGAAATGTAAGCCTATTATTCAAGAGCCTATCATGAAATTGGAAGTTGTTACACCTGAAGAATACGTAGGTCCCGTTATCGGTGACTTAAACCGTCGTCGTGGCTTGCCAAAAGGACAAGAAGGTCGTATGGGCGGTGCAGTGGCTATTCAAGCTGATGTACCATTGTCTGAAATGTTCGGTTATGTAACACATCTACGTACCATTACTTCAGGTCGCGCTTCTTCAACGATGGAGTTTTCGCATTATCAAGAAGCACCAAAAGGTATTGCTGAAAATGTTATGGAAAAAGCAAAAGGCCTGGTAAAAGCATAGTTTTATCGAAAAATACTGAGGGGTCTATTTCTCCTTTGTCAAAATAAAAAAAGGCTGTCCCATTCGTGGGGCGGTCTTTCTTGTTTTTGGAAAATTATATATATATTCACGCTGTAATTCATCTGCATTTCCAAATCAAACACTTCTATCAATAATGGACAATAATTTTATTTTGAAACGACACATTTATTTAACTTTCCTTTTCATCATATTATTATCTTTTGACATAAAAAGTCAAGTTAAGGTCTTAAAATCTGACTTTACTCAGCAAACCATTGGCAATGAAACTAAAGACAATCATTGTGGTACAATGAATCGTTATGATTCTCTTATGAAGAACGACCCCATTTTTCGAGCGACACGCAACCAAATTGACCGTCAAGCTCAATATTTTGTGCAAAATGCCCGTAAAGAGAGTGCAGTAGGCGGAATTATCGTTATTCCCGTCGTTTTTCATGTTATTTACAACCCCTTAGTACCTGCTCAAAATATTGCAGATAGCCTTATTCAAGCTCAAATCAAACAATTGAACGACGACTATCGGCGTATTAACAGCGACCGTTCATCAACGCCAACTCTATTTCAAGGAATGTCATCCGATTTAGAAATTCAGTTCTGTTTGGCTACACGTGACCCTGATGGTAATGCAACAACAGGTATCACACGTCATAATTACGCTTCACCTACTTCTTGGACAGATGCTACTTTTGATGCCACACCTAAACCCGCTACCATTTGGGACAGAGACAAATATCTCAATCTTTGGTCTTGTAATTTAGGTAACAGTTTATTGGGTTATGCTCAATTCCCTGGAGATATCGCCAATACGGATGGCGTGGTTTTACTATTTTCATCAGTTGGTTCAATTGAGGTTAATGGAACAGCCAGCAACTACAAGTTTGGTCGAACAGCCTCACATGAAGTGGGACATTGGCTCAATTTATATCATATTTGGGGCGATGATAGCGGTGCGTGTACAGGTAGTGACAAAGTTGCCGATACACCCAATCAAGCCAATTCTACTACAGGTTGTGGCGTTTTCCCAAAAACAGAGGCGTGTACCACTACACCACCTGGTATTATGTTTATGAATTACATGGATTACTCTTATGACAACTGTCTTAATATGTTTACAAATGGACAAAAATCACGCATGGTGGCGGCACTCAACGGCGCACGTTCCAGCCTGTTAACCTCCAATGGTTGCACCCCTTTAACACCTGATTATGCCGTCAATGCCAATGTCGGTACACAAGCGACTTGTGCAGGCTCGACAATAAGTTACACGGCTTTAACTACCGCTTTCAATAGTTATGCAACTACTATTAATCTGTCAACAACCGATATTCCCTCAGGTTGTACAGCCAGTTTAACAGCAAGCAGCGTTGCGCCTGGGAGTTCAGCCATTGTCAACCTAACTATTGGAAGTGGCGTTGCACCTGGGTTTTATAGTTTTTGGGTAAAAACGACAAGTGGTTTATCAAACACAGACTCTCTAGCACTGACTTTTACAGTTCAACCAACGGCATTAGTAGGACCGCCAACTGTTGCAACACCTATTAATAGTTCAACAGGACAGTCCGTTACACCACTTTTTACTTGGAGTTCCGTTGTTGATGCGTTGAGTTATGATTTTCAATTATCAACGACATTCAATTTTTCAAATATCATTTTAACACAAAGTAACTTAACAACTACCGCCACTTTTGTGCCGACAACGACCCCCCTCAGTAATGTGACGACTTATTATTGGCGTGTTTTGGCAAAAAACAGTTGTGTCAGTACGGCATATGCTACGAGTAGCTTTACAACAGGCACGATTACATGCTCAAACTTTAACAGCACCAATGTACCTAAAACCATTTCTTCGACGGGTACGCCTTTAGTCACATCTACATTGACATTCCCACACAGTGGTACAATTACAGACATCAATGTCACTAACATAACGGGTACGCATACATATGTTGCCGACCTTACTTTTACCCTCCGTAGTCCTACCAATACCGATGTCGTCTTACTTAATCAGCCTTGTGATGCAGAAAACAATTTTAATATTGGTTTTGATGACCAAACGACTAAATATGCAGGCACCTACCCTTGCCCCCCTACAGACGGATTGTTGTATCAACCTGATAATTTTCTAACCGCCATGAATGCCGTAAATGCCAATGGCATTTGGACGCTACGTGTAAAAGATAATTATAGTGGTGATGGCGGCTCACTCACTGCTTGGGGTTTACGTATTTGTGTTAATAATATCATCATTCCCGTTGAAATGGTAGATTTTAAAGCAACAGCGTTGAAAAACAAAATTCAGCTCGATTGGCAAACCGCGACAGAACGTAACAACGCTGGTTTCGAAATTCAACGATCAACCGACCCCCTCAGTAATTTTACAATAATTGGCTTTGCAAAAGGACAAGGTAATGCTACAAAACTCGTTGATTATCAATACTTTGACGAAAAAGTACGTTTAGGAACAACCTATTATTACCGTTTAAAACAATTGGATTTTGATGGCAAAGAAATGTTCTCAAAAGTCGTTGCTGCCAATCTCGACAAAGACGGAGTTTGGGACATCGCGATAGAACCCAATCCGTCCACATCGCTTTTAAATATTGAAGTTTTGGGCAAAGCCAACCAAACTGTTCAAATTGAGATGTATTCAATAGAAGGAAAATTGGTTATGACAAAACAAATAACGACCGATAATACCAAAACCACGCTAGAATTAGCCCCCCTCAGTAGTGGCATCTATATCTTAAAATGTTTTGCAGGAACCAGTTTTTTCGTAAAAAAGGTGGTCAAAAACTAGCCGTCCGCACATTTCAAAGACCGAGAAAAAGGGAAATGTTTAAAACTTAATAAAGCACCTTATAGTCATTATTTGTCTAAAAACTTGGTTTTTAAGACAATGTAAGTAACTATCCAGCCCCTACGGTCAGGATATTTTTTATGAATAAAATAAAAAGAAATAGTAGATTTACAATAGATGACATCTGAATCAAAAATACAC
>JAYTUQ010000419.1:0-15933 GCA_043744455.1 Saprospiraceae bacterium
TTGTTACAATTTTTTTGTGAAATCATAGAGCAAGGATATATAAGCCATACGTCCAATGCGTGGACCGCCATAAGTCTGGAATTGTCTTTTATCCAAGACGTTTGACGCACCAATTTTCAAAGTTGTATTGGCTTTTGGAAATACATAACTGACCTGCGCGTCTAATAAATCGTAAGTTGGAATGGAACCTGTAAATTGTGGTGAACCTTCAAACGTAAAACCATTTATCCACTTATAGTTGATATTGAAACTAAAATTATAGGTATTCGCAATCTTTACGTCACGACCTGAAAAGCTGATATTGAACTTATGAGGTGGTGTATTGAATGCGGGAATGATTGGGTCGTCAGTTTTGGTATTCAAGATGTTCCAAGAATAATTCCCTGCAAATTGGAAATATTTTGCAAAATAGTGATTAAAACCAATCGAAAAGCCTTGCGTAGTCACTTGACTGGCGGCGTTTGCCGCGACACGATAAGCTTGAATATTTTGAGGGATACCTGATGTTGCATCGAAGTCAGATTTTATGCCCAATTGATAGCCGATAAAATCGTTATAAAAACTAAAATAATAGCTCATGTCAACAAAAGTGTTGTTGAATAGAGTCGTTCGATAACCGATTTCTAAGGATTTGACTTTTTCTGGACGTATAGCTGGAACACTGAAATATCTGCGAAATTTTGGATTGAAACTGCTGTCAATATATGTTACAAAATCATCAATACTAATTAGATTATCAAAACCACTGACATTTCCTGCCAAAATAGCTCTTCCGACATTCAGGTTCAAATATTGGTCATTCAAAGTTGGATTCCTAATAGCAGATGCGAAGCTTAACCGCAGAAAATTTGTGGCATCAGGCTGCCAAACAAGCGATGCGGCAGGAGAGAACAAGTAATTGAAGTTCTGATTTTTATCCATACGAATAGTGGCATTGAACTTGAACTTGTCTGCTGAAAAACGTTTTTCAATACCTGTATAAAGACCATATTCAAAATTGGTTATTCTGCGATTACCCGTATCAATGAAAATTGTGCCTTGCGAAAGCGGTGTGTAAAGACGTGTATTTGCGCCTACTGTCCAGTCATTTAGTCCTTTGGGTTTGAAATGATATTCACCCTGAGCATGATAGAGGGCTGATTTGTCATAAAAGCCTGTGCCACCATTTGCGATTTCTCTTTTATTCGATTTTGTCGTAACAATACGGTTAAACTCATCCGTAAAACGTTGTGTACCAACGGCATAGTCAGGATTGGGTGTCTGAAAAGTATTGGCATATTGTGTGGCTTTACCATGCCACTGAAAGAGGAGGTCTTGATTGTTGGCTAACCAAGTTGATGCTTTGTCTCTATCAAAGACACCCTTGATAGAACCATCAGGGTTGACGACAATTTGCAGTTGTGGATAGCCACGGTTATAAGCAGCGGAGTCAATTTGTTGCGCCCAATAGCGGGTATAATCATCGCGCCATGTATTGTTTGATTTGTTTTTTTGTTGTAATAAAAGTGCCGTAAAATAAGGGTCATAAGAGTCACCTGCGTCTTCGTGCGTGGCATACACACGGAAGAAATATTTGTCGCGTTTTCGTATCTCTAAACGGTTTTGGAAAAACAGAATATTTCTCAAACTAAACCGATTGTCGCCTTGATAAACGGTTGTACCGCTACCAAAACTGGACGAAACGATAAATTCAGGTGAATTTTCCTGTTCTGATGGTTTCAAACGGAAATGAAAAGCGGCATTTGCTTTAAGGTTTTTAGTGTTATAATCCACTAAATCCACTTCGTTATATCCTTTTCTATGAAATTGGCCAAGACCGACATAGTTCCAAGGCTGTCTTTGATTGGTTGTTGTGTAGTCATATGTTGGCTCGCGCTCATCGCCATAACGATTAACAGCATCGTAACCGCCCGCATTTTTTGGACCTGTTTTTGTACCAGAAACAGCATCATAATTATCTGCCACCCAGTCGTAGGCTTGCATACGGTGAAGATTGAATTTGTAGGCAAACCAACTCTCTCCTTTGCTATTTTTAACAGCATCAGCATAGCGTAAAGATGTTTCCAACAGTCCACGTTCGCCAGCTTTTACTTGTGCTGCCAATCCTTTTTGAAAGAAGGGGTTTTTAGTTTCCATTGATAAAACACCATTGAAGGCATTGGGACCGTAGAATGCTGAACTCGCACCGACAACCAAATCTGCTTTCAAAACGTCCAATTCTGAAGAACCCAAAAAATTGCCCAATGAAAAGTTCAATCCCGGTGCTTGATTGTCAACACCGTCAATGACTTGAAGCGACCGAACGGGGCTTGTGGAGTTAAAACCGCGCGTATTTATTATGGTAAAACCAATACTCGCTGTGGTCATATCTACACCTTTCAATGCGCCCATACCTTCGTAAAAACTCAAAGAAGCAGTCTGTTTAATAGCCAATTTGTCCATTGTTTCGACAGTCAAAGGACTTGATTTTTGCTTTTCGCTGATGCGTTGTCCTTTGATTTCAACGACATCAATCGTTTTTGTCTCATTTCCGAGTTTAATACTGAGGGGGTACTTTGTTTCGTCTGTAATGGGAATTTCGAGGTTTTCGTAACCAATAAAGGAGACTTGAAGTGTGAAAGGTGGCTTTTGGGTTGTGGTAAATTGAAAAAACCCATCAAAATCGGTTTGGGCGCCAACAGTTGTGCCTTTAACAATCACCGTTGTGCCGACCAAAACCTCGCCTGTACCGGCGTCAATTATTTTTCCTTTAACAACTGTCTGAGAAACAGCGATTTGGGAAAAGAAGATCAGGAGAGAAAAAACAAAAAGTTTCTTCAATGAGAGTTGTAGTAAAGGAAATTTCATACTCTTTGTGCGTTAGTTCTAAAAATTTTATTTTTTGCAAACGTGAAATTAGTGAATTTTCGCTACGTGTGCAATTTTTTAACATGATTTTGGATTTAGTAAATTTTATAATCCATTTAACAATATGTTATTTAATAAATATTTTTGATAAAAAGTGAAATATATACTTTACATAAACAAGCCCCCGATACATTTTGTATCGGAGGCTTGTTTTATTATGTATTTTTATTGTGTTAATCCTTTTTTTACATGGATAAACGAATTTCCAAATACAGAATATTATTTCACTTCTTCATAAGTCGCATCTTCAACAGTGCTGCCATCACCATTGCCCGTATTGGATGACCCCTCAGTATGTGCACCGTTTTGCGCTGTATCTGATTGTTGAGTCGCATTGTACATGTCTTGACTTGCTGCTTGCCATGCCGCATTGAGCGCAGCCATAGCTGTATCAATACCTGCTTCGTCCTTTGTTTCAAGGGCTTTCTTGAGGTCAGCCGCAGCCGTCTCGATGGCACCTTTTTTCTCAGCAGAAATTTTATCACCGTATTCTGTTAGCTGTTTTTCCGTTTGGAAAACTAAGCTATCCGCTTGATTCAACTTTTCAGCCGTTTCACGTGCTTTGCGGTCAGCATCGGCATTGATTTCAGCTTCTTGTTTCATACGAGCGATTTCTTCTTTCGATAAACCTGTTCCGGCTTCGATACGCACGGTTTGTTGCTTGCCAGTCCCTTTGTCTTGTGCGGTTACGTTGATAATCCCGTTTGCATCAATGTCGAAAGTGACTTCTACTTGTGGCATACCGCGCGGTGCGGGTGGAATACCATCGAGAACGAAACGACCAATCGGACGATTGTCACGAGCCATAGCGCGTTCGCCTTGCAACACGTGGATTTCAACCGATGGTTGATTGTCCGCCGCTGTTGAATAAACTTTTGATTTTTTAGATGGAATCGTTGTATTTGATTCAATAACAACGTCATACATACCGCCCATAACTTCAATACCAAGTGACAATGGCGTTACGTCCAAAAGCAATACGTCTTTCACTTCACCTGTTAAGACACCGCCTTGAATTGCGGCACCAATGGCAACAACTTCATCTGGGTTGACACTTTTGTTGGGCTTTCTGCCAAAAAACTGCTCAACCACTTCTTGAATCTTAGGGATACGAGTCGAACCACCCACAAGGATAACTTCGTCAATATCACTCGCTTTCAAACCTGCGTCTTTCAATGCCAAACGGCAAGGCTCAAGGGTGCGTTGAACGAGGCTGTCTGCCAATTGCTCAAATTTTGCACGCGTCAATTTCATCACCAAGTGCTTGGGTACACCGTCAACTGCGGTAATATAAGGCAAGTTGATTTCCGTTTCTGAAGAAGAGGATAACTCGATTTTTGCTTTTTCAGCCGCATCTTTCAACCGTTGTAAAGCCATCGGGTCTTTTTTCAAATCAATCGCTTCTTGTGATTTGAATTCCGAAGCCATCCAGTCGATTAATACGTAGTCGAAGTCATCACCACCTAAGTGTGTATCGCCATGTGTTGATTTTACTTCAAAAACGCCACCACCAAGTTCCAAAACTGATATATCGAAAGTACCGCCACCTAAGTCATATACTGCGATTTTCATGTCGCGGCTACGCTTATCCATACCATACGCCAAGGCAGCAGCCGTTGGTTCGTTGATGATACGTTTGACAGTCAAGCCAGCAATTTCACCCGCTTCTTTCGTTGCTTGACGTTGTGAGTCATTGAAATAAGCAGGAACAGTAATAACCGCTTCTGTCACGCCTTGGCCCAAAAAGTCTTCAGCCACTTTTTTCATTTTTTGCAACACCATTGCACTGATCTCTTGCGCTGTGTAATTACGGTCGTCAATTGCGACGCGCACTGTGTCGTTGTCGCCACGCACTACTTTATAAGAAGCACGTTCGATTTCGTGATTACTCTGCAATTCGCTATAACGCTGACCCATGAAGCGTTTGATAGACGCGACTGTTTTTGCAGGATTCGTAATGGCTTGACGTTTGGCGGGATCGCCAACTTTGCGCTCACCATTTTGCATGAATGCGACAACCGAGGGGGTCGTTCTACGCCCTTCCTCGTTGGCAATAACAACGGGTTCGTTACCTTCCATAACGGCAACGCATGAATTGGTTGTTCCTAAGTCTATTCCTATGATTTTGCCCATAACTTTATGATTCTTTATTTAGTTATTAGTTATTTTTTTTGAATTCATATTTCTCTATTCTGAAAACACTCTCTAATCAGCAAAGGGAGTGCCATCCCACATTATGACGTATAATGACAGTTTTTACTCTTTATTTAACGTATTCAAGAGAAAAAATGTCTGTTTGAAATAGAATTGACTGACGAAATGTCAGTTTAAGAAGCATACTGAGAAGGGATTGTACAAAAATAATGAGCGCAGTAGCCATTTATTTTTTACTTCACAACTTAACGCGTTATTTTATTAACCAAATAAAGTATTGTTAAAAAAATTGGAATTAAAGATAACCGCCTAACTTTGCGACGTTATATTTTAAAATGAATCGAAGCCTAATGTATATCGTATTATTAGTACATCTCTTTCTTGCGCAGTTTTTACCTGCCAATCAGGTGTTTTTTCCTTTGGATACTGAGGGGTACTTTTCTACAACAAAAGACAGTAACCAAGATAATAATGTACCTTATTTATTAGATATTTTTGCGGACAACTGTGAGGATAGCGACGAAGACGATAATAATGAGGTGTCAAACCCATTAGACCATTCTTATTATCAGCCAAATATAACGATTACGTCTCCTTCTTTAAGCCAAATAAAGACGTTTTGCGTCTTTTTAGATACCCTTTCTTTTCCACAAAAAAAGCTCTTCTTACTTTATCATCAGTTGAAATTCGATTGTTGATTCTTCCTTTTTTCTCTTCCTCGAATCTATTACATTTTTAAACACGGCTTAAAAATATAATATTTCTTTGGTTGACATAAATGTCATAAATCATACGAGTTGTTGGTTGATTTTTGTATTTTTTATAATGTATAAAATATATTATTTCAATACTTTAATTCGTGTAATTTGTGAAATTCGTGTTGACTTATTCATTTGTCTTTCATTTATTAATATCATTTCTTAAATTTTTAAAATCGTAAAACAATGAAAAAATTAGTTATCGCAGCTGCGTTGATGGCAGCTTTCTCTGCAAATTCATTCGCTCAAAACGCACCCGTTCCTACTGCAAAACCAGCCCCTAAAACTGCTGCAAAACCAGAAGCTAAAGTTGTTGCAAAACCAGAAGCTAAAGTTGCTGCAAAACCAGAAGCAAAAGTTGCTGCAAAAGGTGTAAAGAAAAAACATAAAAAACACCACAAAAAGGCTAAAGCAGCAGCGAGCAAGTAAAATGTTAAATAACTATATTGTTATGTAAATCATTGATAACAATGTCGTTATGTACACCAATGGCGTGTTGAGGAAGTGAAATGCTTTCTCAACACGTTTTTTTTTAATAAAAAATAAACTCAAATATTAGCTTTGCATGGACAATTTTGTCTGTCATCTTTTTTATGAATGCGGTGAATGTTCAAAGAGCATAATTTGGTTTATGTAATGACTTGAGAAGAAGGTCAAAAGGACAAACCCGCTAAAAAGAGTCAATGGATTAACATTAAGTCCTTGAATATGGCAGATAGTTAAACCTTATTAGGGAGTCTTTTGTGGCTGCGTAACATCAGTTTTTAATATACAAGTAGGCGGAATAAATAAATGAGGCGGTCTCAAAAATTAATGCTCACCTTTTGAGACCGCCTCGTTTATTTTTAACTCACACTCAATGACTATTATTATCAACTATCCATTATCCACTATAATTTCTAAACAATTTGACTATTTTTGTGTTTATTATGTCTAAATAGCAATTGCAATGATGGTAATGGAAGATAAAAGTTACTGGATAGAAAGAGTAAACGTGGCACTTAACGAAATCCGTCCTTTTTTAGAAGTCGATGGGGGAAACGTCGAAGTGGTGGATATAACAGACGATATGACCGTTCAAGTCCGTTGGTTAGGTAACTGTCAAAACTGCTCGATGTCTCGTATGACAATGAAAGCAGGAATAGAACAAGCAATTAAATCAAAAATGCCTGAAATTCAACACGTTGTAGCGATTAATGGTTTGTCATAAAATATTAAAAAACAATATTTTAGCTCTGAATGTAAGACAATTGCATTCAGAGTTTTTTTTTTACCCCCCTCAGTATATTTGCCTTTTTAACGTTACATAGATGGATGGAGCGTTAGAACAAATCATTCATTTGTCGCTGTTATAATGTATTGATAATCAAGCGATGTATCGTCAGATTGGATGTTTTTAAAACCCGCTTGTTTCAGTTCTTTTTCAACAACACTTAAAGGCACTTTAGTATTTGTTGGAGGTCCGACAGGAATATTTTTCTCTTTATAATCAACAATCAGAACCATGCCGCCTTTATTGATGCCTTGCCGAAGCCTTTGCATATAAGAAACGCGGTCGGAAATATACATATACGTATTTACGATAATAACGGCATCCACCTCGCCCTTTTTTAGTTTAGCATCATCCACACCTACAAGCCGAGCTTCGAAACGGTTTCGCAATTCCGAATTCATTTCTTTCTTAGCACTATCCATGAATGTGATAAAACGCGGGTCAATATCAAGCGCAATTGTTTTTTTAGCTATTGGCACAAGGCGAAAAGCGAAAAATCCTGTTCCTGCACCCAAATCAGCGACTGTTTTTTGACTCAAATCCCCCAATCGTTTGATCACCATATCGGGTTTTTGCCATACCAAACGGTCACGGCTTTCCCAGTCTTGGCGAATGTCGTCAATCTTATTGTCTTGCTTATTGGTGTCACGCATTTGTGAATCCGTTGATTGATACCCGCCTGGACGTTCCCGATTATCTTGGCATGCGTGGATAACAACAATGGATATCGCAAAAAAGATAATTCTTAATTCCGTTATTTTCATACTTTTAAAGGCTTCTTAATTTGTCCAAAGGTAAGCCCTGCCCTTGATAAGTCTATTAAAATGTAATAGATATTTTTAGGTTATGCCTTGCGAGATTTGAGTTTAAAATGGATGAGGTCACTTAAAATGTGAAACTAGTCGTACAAAACGCTTAAAATTGACTTATATCTACCATAAATTGTTCAAGTTTTTTGCGAATATCTCGTTGAGTACAGGTGAAATTATTGCAAATAGCAGAGAAAGCAAGTAGCCGCCCGTCTAAAGTCGTTACATATCCACTATATGATTTGACACGTGTGATAGTGCCGCTTTTCGCTCTCAAACGTCCGTTTACTGAGGGGGTACCTTTGAACATACCCTTTAAAGTGCCAGCCCCGCCTGCTTCTGGGAGAGATTGATAAAAAGCCGAAAACATCAGGGTATCAAGGGCTACGGTGCGCAACATGGATGCCAATTGTAGGGGTGTAATGCCATTGCGCGGTGATAATCCAGAGCCGTCTTGCATAAACAACCCTTCAGTATTAATCCCTTTTGTTTCCCAAAAACGAATAACGGATTTTATGCCTTCGTCATTTGACCCTATACCCGTTTGCTTTAAGGCAACGGCACGTAGTATGGCTTCACAATACAAGTTGACGCTTTCATGGTTCGCTTGGTTGACAATTTCTGACAGTTTTGGCGATAGCCACGTAGAAAAAGTCGTCCGGAAAGCCATCGGTATGCCCTGTTGTTCTAAAACCATTTGAGTTGTCGCAGAGTCTGACACGCTAATACCATGTTTTATGAGATTTTTTCTCAAATGCCAGGCGGCAAATAAAGGCGGGTCGGGTATTGAACCTTTTATTTTGAACAGAGATTTTCCAATCGGTATCGTTCCGCGTACAAAGCCTGTTGGACTGTTAGGCACAGCATATACATAGGCATTGTCACCACCGCCAACAATGCTTTTTACTTCATTAATCAATTGAAAATCAGGGATATAAGGAATGACGCTGTTTACTGAGGGGTGTGTCCCTATATTTTGATTTTGTTGGAAAGTAAGTTCATATAGATTTTCATGAAAATTCAAACCACTTGGACCAGAACCATAAGCGTTGCCTAAATCCTCCCAAAGCCAAGTCGGTACTGCCGTACTGTTTTCATAAGCTGTACCATCCCCAATGATTTTACCAACGATATTGTTAATGCCGAGACGATGTATTTCATTTGTAAAACTATCTAAAACGACGGATATACGGGGCACGCTGTCCATCAAAGGGCTTGCCAATGTCGGGTCGCCATATCCTTTAATTATGATATTGCCATACAAAACAGAGTCTCGAATAGTACCATCATATTGCAATTCCGTTCTAAATTGAAAATCGTTACCTAAAATGCCTAAGCCTGCTGCCGTTGAAACAATTTTCATATTTGAAGCAGGTATAAGACTGACCGTTGGATTCTGTGCCGATAAAACTTGTCCTGTTTTTACATCTAACACGACAATACCGACTTGCCCGTGTGCCAAAACAGCATCGTTTGCCAAGCGTTCAACGGCTTGACGATAATAGGTATTGGGTAAGGCGGTGTCGGGCTGTTCAACATGTTTAGCTGTTACTTTATCAGCGTAGCCTTGTGAAAACAGAATATGAGGAGAAAGAACATAAAGCGTAATGATTAATAGTAATTCCTTCGTTTGCAGCATATTAAGTAAATTTATTTAAATTAAGTGTTTACTTTTTTTAAGATTTTTATCGGTAAGTCCTCACAAAGTACCCCCCTCAGTATAATGAGGAAAACAACCATTTAATTTTGTAAACATAATATTTTCAAACGTCAAAAAGCTATAAAAGACATTGGGATATTGTCACTATTCGACAATACCCCAATATTTTATCCCAATGCGCAAAAGACGATATTACCCTTTGCGCCGATTCAGTTCATCTCTTATACGTGCGGCTTGCTCATAATCTTCATTGGCAAGCATTTCTTGAAGTTTTAGATTCAATTCATCAGTGTCCATATTCGTCAATGAACTTTGTGTATCTGAAGCTCGGCTGCCGGTGCTTTTACTCGTTTCGCTGCTCACACTTTTGCTACCAGTATCGTCCATATCTTCTAAAACGACACCTGCCGCTTCGAGTATAAATTCATAAGTGAAAATAGGACAATTAAAACGCACCGCCATTGCCAAAGCATCGCTTGTGCGGGAATCTATTTCGTGCGGAATACCGTCTTTATAACAGATAAGGCGTGCATAAAATACACCGTCCAGCAAGTTAGAAATAACAACTTCGTGTAAATCAATATTGAACGTTTCCAAAGCATTTTTGAATAAATCATGCGTCAAAGGTCGATTCGGTAGCATACGTTCGACGGCGACAGCTATCGCTTGTGCTTCAAAGCCGCCAATGATAATCGGCAAACGCCGATTGCCATTACGCTCACCAAGAACGACAGCATAGTTATGTGTTTGAGTCATACTGGGTTGCAAACCGACTATATCTAGAGGAATTTTTCTCATAAAAATCTAAATATGTGAATTTTAAGGTTTCAGGACAGCCAAATATGTTTTTTGCGTATTTCGCTTCACATCCTATTAAGTTACTATTTGCTGCAAAATTAGTTATTTTTAACAAAAAAGATTATCTAATATTTGTCCAATATTAGGTTTATTAGATTTGAATATAAAAATTCTTATATTTTGTTAAATAGAAATTATTTTGGAAAGCTGGTTTAGATTCTCTTTTTCGGATGTATTTTCAGTGTTTGGAATTACCTATCAAACAGCAGTTTCTACTTCTGAAAAAGTGCGATATACTGAGGGGGGGTGAAAAGTAAAGCAAAAGCCAGTGTTTCGTTTTGAAGCACTGGCTTTCTGAATTATTGTAACAAGCATCATACATATTCATGCAGAAATCAAACCCTGCTCCCGTTTTTCATCAATAATACGTAGCAATTTGGGCATCTGAAGCATGGTTTCTTCGTAACCAATATCACACAATTCTCTGACTTTCGACATACTGAAAAAACTAAATTCATTAACCTTTTCTGGAGCGATATACACGTCAAGCATTTTGATGTGCGGTTTGGAATTTGTCCAAAGGGTTAAATCCACAACACGTTGCGTGATGCCCATAAAAGTATCTAATTCTTTATTTGATTGGACGTGCACCTTTGGTTTTACGTTTGAACCTATCAAAATGTCGCATTTGTCGCGTATAATGCCAGCAGGCATATTGTTAGTGATGCCACCATCCACATACAACTCGCCATCAATTTCGATGGGTTTGAACAGCCACGGTACAGAACAAGATGCAGCGACTTTATCAAACACCTTTCCACTGTTAAAATAAACGGCTTTCCCTTGATTCAGATTGGTCGCACAGACATACAATGGGTAATTAAAGGATTCAAAACTGTCTTCTTTAATAAAAGCGGCAAGGCGTTCAAGAAGATAATCCAATTTTGCAAGTCCAGACCCAGGGATACCAAAGAGACGAAATATTTTCATAATACTCGAATCAGCAATCAATCTCTCCATCTCTTCAGTAGGAACACCTGCCGCGTACAATGCACCGATGATAGACCCTGCACTCGTTCCTGAAACGATGGTTGGTTCGACACCATTTTCAAGTAAAGCGCGAATGACACCAATATGAGCGATACCTTTTGCACCGCCTCCAGAAAGCGCAAGTCCGATTTTATGGTTTTGTATGTGTGGTTGGGGAAGTCTGTTTATAGTCATAAAATTTAAATTTTTTTATAAGGATTTTGATTGAAAGTTCAACTCAAAATTATGCAATTATTATGCTACAATCAATACTGCCTTATCGGCATTGTTGACATTAAGACAGAAGAGTATATATATTCAAGTTTTACATCTAAATAGCTATCTATATCAACTAAGAGACAGGATAAAAATAAGATAACATAGATTGACAGGAAAAACTTGTAAATCCTAATATATTATTGTAATCCTGTCCCTAAGTCCCTAAGAAACGTTTGGTAAGTTCATATTGTATATTTCAGCTTTAAAAAAATGCGCTCTTTGACAATTTTTATGCTGTAAATACTGAGGGGGGCTATGAAGTTTTTTAATCATTCTATCCTAGTATACAAACTTTGTGCCCCCATTTTTTTTCTCATCTTTGCAATCCAATTTAAAATAAAACCAACATAATAATATTGATATCTTACATTTTAAAAGTTTTTAATTTTATAAATAAATGAAAATCAATCGTTTATCTGTCTCTTCTTTTTTCTTTTTTGTCGGATTTTTGTATGCGAATTGGGTGGCTCGATTACCTGAATTACAACGTTTATACGATGTTTCAAATGCTACTTTGGGTACGCTTCTATTGTGTTGGGCAGCAGGAGCAATCGTCGCTATGCCTTTTGCAGGTTGGTTGACGGTGGTGTTTGGCAGCCAAAAACTGACAAAGTTTACAGCTTGGGGTTTTTGTTTATTTGCACCCTTTATTCCTCTTTTTTCAAATATTTGGCTGATTGGCGGACTATTTTTCTTTTTGGGTTTAAACAATGGTGCATTAGATGTCTCTATAAATGGTCAAGCTGTTTACGTCGAGCGGATGTATGGGAAGCCCATAATGTCGTCGTTTCATGCTGTTTTTAGCATCGGTATGACATTGGGCGCTGGTGCAGGAGCTTTGTTTGCTAAATTAAACGTTCCTCTTTTTACTCATTTGGTCATTATCAGTGCTATCTCTGCCCTGTTAATTGCTTGGGCAACGCAGCATTTAATCAAAGATGAAGACTCAAACAGCGCAAATACTGTTGACGAAGGAAACCCCGATATGGTCGGGAAGGGAGAGCATACTTTCCGTTTACCGACAAAAGCGATATTGCCATTGGGCATTATAGCGTTTTGTGCGATGACAGGCGAAGGTTCTATGGCGGATTGGTCTGCTATTTATATGAATAAAACTATAGGTATGGATGAGGCTTTTTCTGCATTAGCATTTGGTGCTTTCGCAACCGCTATGACCGTAGGGCGCATCTTCGGCGATTATTTTATCGCTCATATTGGAAAGCGTAACGTGTTGATTTATAGCAGTTTATTAGCTTTTTTTGGATTGAGTTTGGCACTCGTTGTACCGAGTGCCTATATCGTTTTGGTGGGTTTTTTTAGTGTGGGTCTGGGTTTAGCCAATGTCGTGCCGATTGTCTATTCAACGGCGGGAAATACTGAGGGGGTCACGCCGAGTGTGGGTATAGCGATGTCAACGACGATTGGTTACGCTGGTTTTTTTATTGGACCCCCTGTGATTGGCTTTTTGGCTGATGCCTTTTCATTGCAAATAGGCTTGGTTTTTACGCTTATATTGTTTGTTACGATGTTTTTTTTAGTTTTTAAAAGACAATTTTGATAAAGACTGGTGGATATTCTCAATAATCCTCTCTGCATGAACCCTTGAATTTTCGATAAACCAAACATGCGTATCCATACCGCCACAAACTACACCCGCGAGGTAGACATTAGACATATTTGAGAGTTGTGTTTCTTTGTCATAATCGGGATACAATTTCTCATCGTCAGACAAATGAATGCCTATTTTTATCAAAAAATCAAAATTGGGTTGGTAGCCCGTTGCGGCAATCACATAGTCATTGGGAATCGTTATCAAACCTTCTGGCGTTTGAATATCCACTTCATGCAGACGAATAGCCGTTAAATGTGATTGAAAATAAGCTTTGATAGACCCTTCAGTAATGCGATTTACAACATCAGGTCTTGCCCAATATTTGACGCGATGTCCAATCTCATCTCTTCGAATAACCATACTAACTTCCGCACCTTTGCGAAAAGTTTCTAAAGCCGCATCTGCCGACGAGTTATTAGCCCCTATGACGACGACTTTTTGTTTGTAATAAAAATGCGGCTCTTTATAATAATGTGTCACTTTCGGCAAGTTTTCGCCTTCAATATTAAGTTTATTTGGAATGTCGTAGAATCCAGTGGCTATAATGATATTGTCGGCTTGATAGGTCGTCTTGGATGTTTTGACAAAATAGCCCCCCTCAGTATAAGTGCCTTTCGCATCTGTATTTTCGCTCTTTTCAGGGATTAAATCATTTTTTTTGACTACGGTATGGTCTCTTACCATCATAGGAATGTCCTTAGTAATATTATCGTCAACTTTTTGAACGTCAAGAACTTCTTCAAAAAGATGAATGTTTAGTTGGTTAGATTCGGCGACGCGCCTATAATATTCGAGTGCTTCACTGCGGGTTGGTTTCACATTATTAGAAACAAACGGTACGTTACCGATTTCGAGACGGTCAGAAGTCGAAAAAAAAGTCATATTGGCGGGATAATTGTAGAGAGAATTAACAAGTGTGCCTTTTTCGACAATAATATAGCTCAAATTAGCCTTTTTTGCCGCCAAACCACACGCTAAGCCAATTGGACCCCCTCCGATAATTAAAATATTGTATCTTCGCATCGTTAACTCGTTTTTTAGTCGCAAAGTTAAAACTTTGTAAGGCGTATGAACACAAAATATTTTCAAAATAGACACTTTGTAACTACCCGAAATTTTATGAGTATAATATATGTGTGATTGCTTGTTTTTTAAGCTATTATCGAACTCAATACACATAGCTTTTTTATATCAACGGAATGCTGATTCAACCTACCAAAGCGTTTTAGCCAGCCTTCAATTAAAACTTTTTAATGTTATTTTCAGATTTAAAAATCATTGAGCCCATCCTGAAGGCTCTGCGTACTGAGGGGTACGAAAAACCCACGCCAATTCAGGAACAAGCGATTCCTATTATTTTAGATAGAAAAGATTTACTCGGCTGCGCTCAGACAGGCACGGGTAAAACGGCTGCATTTGCGATTCCGATATTGCAAATTTTAGATGCCGAAAAAAACATTGACCCACGCGCACCGCGCAAAGTCAAAGCTCTAATCTTAACGCCAACGCGCGAGTTGGCTATTCAAATCAACGAAAGTTTTGCTGCTTATGGCAAAAACACAAATTTGCGTCACACCGTTATTTATGGTGGTGTATCTCAACATGCACAAGTAGATGCTTTGCGTCGGGGAGTTGACATTGTCATTGCGACACCTGGGCGATTGATGGATTTATTCAATCAACGGCTTTTCAATTTTCAAGACATTTCTATTTTTACGCTCGATGAAGCGGATAGAATGTTGGACATGGGCTTTATCGCAGACGTACGTCGCATAGTAACTAAGCTGCCAGTGCAAAAACAAACTTTGTTTTTCTCTGCAACTATGCCGCCCGAAATTCAAAAACTCGCTAATACGATTCTTAAAAATCCCGTAAAAGTAGAAGTAACGCCGCCTTCAACGACTGTTGAAAAAATAGAGCAATCTGTCTTTTTTGTCGGAAAAAATGACAAACAAGCTCTTTTACGTCATGTTCTGAGAAATACAGATGCTGAAACGGCTCTCGTTTTTACACGCACAAAGCATGGTGCAGACCGTGTGACGAAGTTTCTGAATCAGTCGCGTATCAGTGCCGAAGCGATTCATGGCAACAAGTCACAAAATGCACGTCAACGCGCTTTGAATAATTTTAAAACAAAGCAAACCCGCGTTTTAGTGGCAACTGATATTGCCGCACGTGGTATTGATGTGGATGATTTGAGCCTTGTTATCAACTATGAATTGCCTAATATTCCTGAAACCTACGTGCATCGTATCGGTCGTACAGGTCGTGCTGGCGCAAGCGGTGTGGCGATGTCCTTCTGTGATAGTGAGGAAAAAGGTTTTTTAGGTGACATCAATAGACTGATTATTAAAGCGATTCCTGTCGTCAAAGAACATCCTTTTGCTGTTGAACAAGTAGAAGTTGTGGAGCGTATTTGGTTTCAAAACCGCCGCAGACGATAATATACTGAGGGGTATTGCCTTGAAAAAGCGCTGACTGTTGAAAAACAGTGAGCGTTTTTTAATGAGTAATTTCTTTTTCTTTTGAAAAACTTTGAATAGTTGTGTAATTAGGATTACATTTGCGCCCTAAAATAAATTGTAAATCAAAAAATTAAAATAAGAGGTATTTCACCATGCTCATTATTGATGTAAGAGAAAGCGAAAGCATAG
>JAYTUQ010000420.1:0-4038 GCA_043744455.1 Saprospiraceae bacterium
GGCGGACAAAATAGTTTTAGCAGACACTTCTATTCTTATTGACCTTTTTCGGAAATCAGAGAAAGCTAATTCCAGATTTGTACAGCTTGCATTGCAAGGTTATGAATTCCAAATTTCTGCAATCACGGAATATGAAGTTTATTCAGGAGCGACAACAGCACAGCTACCATTTTGGGATGACCTTTTGCAAAAAATAAAAGTATTACCCTTCGACAAAGATGTCGTGAAACTGGCAGTAACTGTAAACAAGCAATTAAAACAAAATCGTAAACAAATTGACCTAGCTGACTTATTTATTGCAGCCACAGCTCTTGCCAACAATTTGCCTTTTGCGACATTGAATAGAAAACACTTTGACCGTATTAATGGATTGAACATAATTGAATAAGGCGAACGCACAACATCGCATGGCAGCAATTGTGGCTGACGAATAGCGTCTTTCATCTGCAGCAAATATCCAAGCATAAGTTCCAGCTGAAGGAATTCTTATCGCCAGCAGAACATATCCTCAACATTTTGTACATTTAATCAGCAACAGTAAGCGATGGGCGACGAGGGAACATTCCCCAACTTCTTCAATGCTTGGACGTTGTGTTCTACCTTTTCGGACACCCCCTGAATTTTAAGTCTCCAAATCTAATTTGCATCTTGTTCCATTTTAAGTTAACTTTGCTACGACACTGTATTTGATTGGAACAGATAAGAGAATTAATATTTTACCGCCGTTATTTTCACGAATTTTTCAACCTGCAAACCGAGAAAGTAAAAGAAAAAATTGATTATGTACTTTTCGTATTGACACATGCTGACCGTGTACCAGAGAAATTCCTAAAGCACATGGAAGGACAAAAAGGTCTCTACGAAATCAGAGTTGAGGTTGGTAGCAACATATTTCGCATTTTCTGCTGCTTTGACAAAGGGAAAGTTGTTGTGCTTTTCAACGGGTTTCAGAAAAAAACACAGAAAACCCCAAAAGAAGAAATTGAATTAGCTGTCAAACTAATGAACGAATACTTTAACAGTAAATAACATCATCATGGCTACAAAGAAAAAAAATGTCACCTCGTTTGACGATCATCTTACTAAGCGCTACGGCAAACGCGGCACTTCAAAAAGAACAGAGTTTGAAATAAAAGCAAAGGCATTTCTTATTGGAGAAGTTATTAAAGATGAAAGGCGTGTTGCGAATTTGACACAAGAGCAATTAGCAGACAGGATTGGTGCCAAAAAAAGTTTTATTTCAAGAATTGAAAATGGCAAAACCGATATACAGCTTTCAACACTTTACCGACTTCTAGAATTTGGTTTAGGTAAAAAAGTTGAATTGACGGTACGCTAAAAATAAGGCAGCACACAACATTGTAGCAATTGTGGCTGACGAATAGTGTCTTTCATCTTCATCAAATATCCCAGCATTTGTTCCGACTTTGGGAATTCTGAGCGACAGAAGAATATATCTTCAGTTTTTGTAACTTTATTCAGCGACAGAAAGCCATGGGTGACAGGGGAACACTCCCCAACTGCTTTAATGCTGGGACGTTGTCAGCAAGCAAAAAAAAATACCGCATATGGATACAGACGATTTATCAAGAGAAGCATATAATGCAGTTTTAATAGAATCAGAGAAATTAACTCATGATTTAACTTTGTATTATGGTTTATTATCAAGTGATTGTAAAAATGAGACTGAATACATTGATAAAGCAGAGAAACTAACCAAAGAAATAATGCAAGTGGAAGGTTGGGAATTAGATGATTTATTTTGGGGTAACTCACCAGACAAAGAAAAGTTGATTTATACTTGTAAAAGGATTTTAGAAAATATTGAGAAAGTAAAAACCATTCCGATTGAAAAACGAAAATATGATTTTTAAAAATTAATGAGGTTTTATGATTTTATATATAGTTGGTATTAGCTGTGTAGGCAAAACGACCATTGGAAAAATCTTGGCTGAAAAAATTGGTTTTTCATTCTTTGACTTAGACATAGAAGTTCAGGATTATTATAAAAAACCAATTGAGAGAATTCAAGATGAGTGTTTTTCAATGATTGGATACAGAGAAAAAGCCAGTGTAGTTTTAGATAGTCTGTTTGTAAAAAACATTGATTCTGTAATTTCAGGGACACCATCAGGATTAAAATATTCATATCTTCAAGTTTATAAAAAACACAAAGCAGACAAAGACTTATATTCAATTCAAATAAATGATTCGCATGAGAATGTATTAGAAAGATTAACATTCTATGACAAAGATTCAAATATTATAACAGAAAGTTTAAATGATTCAAAAAAAAAGCGGTATTTGAAAGAGATTAAAGCTGATTATAATTATTTTAAAGACTCCTATATTCGTGCAGACTTTAAAATTGACATTAATAATGTAAGCCTGATAGACATACCAAACCTGATAATTAATGAATTACAAAAGTTTATGCTGCCATTCCTGGAAATCTTGTAGCTTTTGCTTGCCGACTTTCATTTCAGCGTGGATTTGAAGGAAACGTTTCTTTCGTCTCAAAGACACAATTGATTGACCATTACACAAAAACTTTAGGGGCATTGCACTTTGGTGGATACATCATGATTATTGACACCCCAGCAGCATTGCAACTTATTGATAAATACTTTAAAAATCAAGCACCATGAAAAAAAGAGTAGAACTTGATGTTGATTTCATCGGCGGCGGACCAACACCGACAAAAGAAGAATTTCTTGCTATCAGCGAGTACATAAAAGCCGCAAAAGCTAAAAAGAAATTGAGAACACAACGAAGAGTTACACGCAGTAAACGTAAGTCAAAACAGTCTGCATAACAACGGCACGAACCGCCAACAAAAGTAATGCTGCAAGTGGGACTTGACCTTGTAGTCTTCGGCAGCAGCAACGTGGCATCTTTTGTTCGGGCTGGACTTAAGTAATTTAGCTTTTTGTTGTTATCTTCATCACCAGTTTTTCAATCAGTATTTTTGCCGGGCTGGATTTTTCTGCTCAACTTTTGTTGTTAACTTCAACTTCAGTTTTTCAATTGGGCTTCGGTTCCGGGCTGACGGAACACAGAATACCAGCACAGCAGCAAGCCCTACCGTTATGCGGTACAGAATAATTTTGCCGTTTGGCAAGAGGTACTTACCTTTAACGTAAGTAACAAAAATTAACGGCATGATCCTTTCGTTTGGCTCAAAAGACACCCAAAAAATATGGGATGGCGAAAGAGTCAAAAAGATTCCAAATGAGATACAGGAAATTGGCAGACGAAAGCTCAGAATGCTGAATAACTCCCAGAATTTGGCGGACTTGCAGATACCGGCATCCAATAAACTGGAGAAGTTAAAAGGAAATCTTAACAATTTTTATTCAATACGGATTAATAATCAGTGGCGAATTATATTTAAATGGGCGGCAGGAAATGCATTAGAAGTTGAAATCATAGATTACCATTAAACATAAAAGAATGAAACGACTTAGGAATATTCATCCAGGCGAAGTATTACACGAAGAATTTCTCGTTCCTTTTGGAATTTCTGCATATAGACTTTCAAAAGATACGGGTATCCCACAAACCAGGCTTTCGGCCATCATAAAAGGCAATCGCAGGATCACAGCAGATACTGCAGTACGTATTTCAAAATATTTTGGCAACTCAGCAAAATTTTGGCTTGGTTTACAAGACGACTTCGACATCGAAGAAGAAAACGCAATCCTCAAAGAAATGCTAAACACTATTCCTAGGTTCATCACCCTATCCACATAACATGGAGACTTGTAGCAATTGTGGCTGATGAATAGCGTCTTTCATCTACAGCAAAAATCCCAGCATTTGATCCGGCTTAAGGAATCCTTAACGGCAGCAAAACATATCCTCAATATTTTGTACATTTAATCAGCAACAGTAAGCCATAGGCGACGGGGGAACATTCCCCAACTGCTTCAATGCCTGGACGTGTGTGTCTTGAACAGATCCAGATGTAATATTAGGATCAGGTGCTGTACCAAAACATGGAAGCCTTTTCAAAGAATTGATTGATAAGTGCGGAGG
>JAYTUQ010000421.1:0-4026 GCA_043744455.1 Saprospiraceae bacterium
AATCTATCTACTTTTAGATGAAGGAGATTTATCATTTGTTCATATAGCTCTTTTTCCATTTTACAAAATTACCGCTAAAATTGTCAAAGAGCCAAAAAAGAGTTAATAGAAGGCGTTAAAAAATTAGATGCCGAGTTTAAAGATTTGACTGCCGAACAAACCATTCAGAAGGTTGAAACAGACGGTCGCGTTTCTAAACCTGCGATACAGGCAATGCGGGATATGTTGTCTTTAGTTAATTCCGCCGACAATGTTAAGAACATCGAAGAGTTTGAGACGCAATTCAAATCTTTTGAGAATAAAGTCTATGCGACAAAAGAGTTAACGGACGAAGAAAAGATCATAATTGCAGGGAGTTCTGCCGTATTGAGAGGAAGTGTACGCTTTCAAGACGAAATGACGAAAAACCAAACTATTACAAATTCGGGTAGAGGAAATGTAATTCAACTACGCGAAAACTGTCTGTTTGGAAGAAAATTAAGTTGTTTTGGAACGGCTTTGCTCAAGGCAGGCGTTAAAGGTCTGATAGCAACGATTAAAACAGGTTCTGCAATAGGAGGCGTAACTGCTTTTTTATTCGGTTCTATTGAAAGCATAACAGATGTCTTTCTTAGTAGTAGCTGTAAATGTGCTGACCAATCAGGGGGATGTTTTCAACCCGAAGTTATCAACCCTATTATCAATGGCAACAATCCATGTAGCCCATATATAGGCTTTGCCGTTTTTGGCTCAGGAACAGTACCTCAAGTATTTAAATGGAGTGCTTTTAGGGTAGATGCGAATGGTGTGGAACACGCTATACCCGATGTTCAAAATAAGACAACAGCGGGACCTGCACTCGCACCATTTCCAATACCAAATTTTAATGAAACGATAAAGCTAAATGTAGTAACATTGTGTAATGGAAACGATGCTTTAACTGTTTATGAGTTCAAGGTCAATGAACTGTTAGGAGACCCCTGTAGCGTTTTTATTAGTGGCAATACAGACCCTTGGGTCGGTAGTACTCAGTGGTATTATGCAAGTGGTTCTTATTTGGTCAACCCTTTTAATACTTTTCAATGGTCATTTAATTTATACCAAGGATCATTTACTTTTGGAAATTTAGTGAGTGGGGGCGGCACTAACTCTGAGGCAGCTATTAATTGGACAGGAATATCCTGCGGTCAAGGTGCATTTGGAAGTAATAATCCATATAGTCCTTGTTATCGACTGAGTATAGGCGGTTATTCCGCGAATCCATGTAGTGGAAGCCAAGGTTGGGGTTCTGCACAAGTTGGTGTAACACCATAATTTGTAAATTTTAGTTTTGTTTGGGGAGGTTAATGAGACAGCCTCCTCAAACAAAATATTTTCTCATTCTATAAAACTTAAAGCGCATGAAAAACGTAGTTTTCGTTGCTTCTGTATTGTTATTGACAATGGGAAGCTGTAAAAAAGACCAAAAATTAGTTGAAGAACAGGCTAAATCCCAATATCTTCAAGCTCTTAGCGATTGTGCAGATGCAAAAGTATTACCCAATCTGCCAAAGCAGGATATTTACATTGAGGGTGAAATAGATGGAAAATATTTTTCTATTTCTAAAAATGAAAAATTGGGTATTCGAAATACGTTGCGCAATTTTTTAGCCTTAGGCTACCAAAAAGAATTTGCGAAGAAAACGGAGTGGCAAGGCAATGGCTTTGCGGTTTATCCGATAGACACGACTCATCAGAAAGAGTATGATTATTATATACAGATAGGCTATCAAGGATTTCAAGGTGATTCGTTGGCATATTTGAAGTATTTTGACCAATTCCAAAAAGGGAAGACATTTACCTATCGTAAAGAAGCAACCATATCAGAGCTTTCAGAGCCTCAAACAGTTGATTTTTTAATAGGTTTAGTTGGGTGTTCAGGCGATGTATCAAGAGGCAACAGTTTAACCTCGAATGGTATTGACCAAACGAATAGTTATTTTCGAGTGGCTGATGTTAAAAACTATATCTCTCCGAGTGGACAAATCTATAAACGCGATGTGACCATTGAGTTTGATGTGACATTAGGAAGTAGTTATACGCCTCTCAAACGTATTAAAAACGGGCGGCTTTTCTTTTCGTATTGACCCCTCATAAAAACAGCAAAACAGGCAGCCTAGACAGGCTGCCTTCTTGGGTTTTCACCATTCAAAAACTTAAAAATGAAAAATATCTCGTTTTTATTCTGTCTTTTTATGCTTACTTTTCTTGCTTGTAAAAAGCATGAAGTAGAAGTACCCGGAAAACGCTTAATCTTTAAGTTAAGTGAACTCTTAGGTGACCCTGGTAGTGTTTTCATTAGTGGTAATACAGACCCATGGGTTGGTAGTACACAGTGGTACTATGCCAGCGGTTCTTATTTATTGAACCCTTTCAATACTTTTCAATGGTCATTTAATTTATACCAAGGGTCATTTGTTTTTGGAAATTTAGTAAGTGGAGGCGGCACTAACTCTGAGGCAGTAATTAATTGGACGGGCATCTCTTGCGGTCAAGGTGCATTTGGAAGTAATAACCCATATAGTCCTTGTTATCGCTTGAGTATAGGAGGTTATTCTTCAAACCCATGCAGCGGACGGCAAGGTTGGGGTTCAGCCCAAGTTGGTATAACACCATAGTTTGTTTTGTAAACGGAAATAGAACAAATAATAATTTAAGATTAGGGTGGATGTGATTGTCGTATATCTGCCCTAATCTCTCCGTTAGTATTTTTATCAAAATTTAAATAGATTTTAATATGAAAAATTTAATCTTTATTATCGTTGCGATAATAACACTATTGATTAGCTGTAAAAAAGACCCTAAAATAACAGAGTTAGATGAAACAACGCGATGGCTTAATGCACTGGGTATGTGTGTTAAAGAAAAAAACTTGCCTAATGTCCCAAAACAAGATACTTATGTCGAAGGCGAGATAGATGGTGATTATTTCTCCATTTCTAAAACGGAACATTTGGGCGTTCAGAATACGTTGAGAAATTTCTTAGCGTCCGGTTACCAAAAAGAATATGCCAACAAAACCACTTGGCAGGGCAACGGTGTTGCTATATATCCAATTGATACGTTTATAGTCGATAAATTTAATTACTTTTTAGAAGTTAATTTCCAAAGCTTTCAAGGCGATTCTTTGGCTTATTTCGATTATTTTAATCAATTTCAAAAAGGAAAAACTTTTAGATTTAAAAAAAATTGGGATATTTCAGAATCTTCAGCCCCCGAAACGGTTGAATTTAATATGACTTTATTTGGGTGTTCGCAAGACGTGACAAAGGGAAATGTACTGACTTCAAAAGGAGTCGAGCAAACAAACAGCTATTTTAGAATTGTGGACATTAAGAATTACATATCTCCGAGTGGTCAAATATTCAAAAGAGACGTTACGATTGAGTTTGATGTTACCATAGGTAGTAACTTTACGGCAGTCAAGCGCATCAAAAACGGTCGGCTTTTCTTTTCGTATTGACCCCCTCAGTAAAAACGACAAAACAGGCAGTCCAATGGGCTGCCTTCGTCGGTTTTTTCATGTTTAAAAAGTGAATTTTGCTACTTCCAAAATATTTTCTCATTCAAAAACTTAAAGTGCATGAAAAACATCTTTTTCTTTTTATGTCTTGCATTTTGTTTGTCCAACTGCCGTAAAAAAACAATAGAGACACCAGAGCAGATAGAATTTGCTAAATTATTAGCTTGTACAAATAGTAAAGATTTACCAATTATACCTAAAAAAGATGCCTATATTGAAGGGGATATAAATGGTCAATATTTCTCAATTTCAAATAATGAGCATTTACAGATAAGAAGTACACTAAGTAATTTTTTAGCATTGGGTTATAATAGCACTTACGCAAAACCAAGTGAATTTTATGGAAATGGATTCAATATTGTTTCTTTTGACTCATTACCACAGTACCAATATGGTATTAACATTACGTATCAACAATTTCAAGGTGATTCTGTCGCTTTTGTGAGATATTTTGACCAATTTAAAAAAGGTAATACCTTTCGTTT